>JANOED010000266.1:0-9787 GCA_031413035.1 Leifsonia sp.
CGGTGGATGCCCGTCATGAGGCCATCGCGCGGCCCCGGACCCATGCGCGCCCCGATGTAAAGCCCGGTCGCGAGCGCGACGACGGCCAGTCCGAGGGCAAACATCAGCACTCGCGGCAACAGGTCGCTGGGCGAGGGCAGCAGCCAGAGTCCGAGCTGCGCGCTTGGGCCGATCATGAGCACGTTGGCGACAGTGCCGACGCCCGGCTTCTGGCGGATCGGGATCCAGAGCAGCAGCACGCAGGCGCCGACGATGTTGGTGACGAGTCCGAATGAAAGGCCGGTGCGCAGCGAGATGCCCTGCGAAAGAACGTCCCACGGAGGCACCCCAATAGCTCCGCGCACCATGAGGGCGATGCCGATGCCGTAGAGGAATAGGCCGAGCAGGAGTTGGCCAATTCGGCGCGCGAGAACCATATGAGCCATCCAACCCCAGAAACTGCGCACGAGACGTTACTCCCGCAGGAGTACAACGCCCGCCCCCCGGCTGGCGATAATAGGGTGTGCACCTCCTCTCGGTCTTCAGCCTGCGCAATCGCGCTCTCATTGCCCTCGTCACCATCGTCGCCGGAATCTTTGGCGGTTTGGCGCTGACCTCGCTCAAGCAGGAGCTGATCCCGAGCCTGTCGCTGCCGCAGCTGTTCATCATCACGAGCTACCCCGGGGCTAGCCCGGCGGTCGTTGATAAAGACGTCTCGACGCCCATCGAGGCGATCATCCAGACGGTCCCCGGCCTTGACTCGACCACGGCGACGTCGAGCGCGAACGTCTCGCAAATCACCGCGTCGTTCGACTACGGCACCAACATCGCGACGGCTGAGCAGAAGGTTCAGCTCGCGATCAACCGCATCTCCGGCACGTTGCCCGACTCGGCCGAGACCCAGGTTCTCACCTTCTCCTTCTCAGATCTCCCTGTCATCCAAGTGGCCGTAACGAGCGACCTCGACCCGATCGACCTCTCCGCGCAGCTTGAGAACACCGCTATCGTCGACCTCAAGAAGTTGGATGACGTCAGTGACGCCACCTTGCTCGGCACCACGACGCAGCGGGTTGTCATCACTCCCGACCCCGAAGAACTATTCATCCGCGGGCTGTCGAACCAGTCGATTCGCGATGCCCTCGATGAGAACGGCGTGCTGTTGCCCGCCGGTCAGATCACCGAAGACGGCACAACTCTCACGGTGCAAGCGGGCACGAGACTCGGCTCCGCCGACGACATCGCCACCCTTCCCCTGGTAGGCGGCAACACCTCGAGTCTGGTCACGATCGCCGATGTCTCAACCGTCGAGGTAGTGGATGACCCGGTCACCGGTATCTCGCGCGTCAACGGTGAGCCGTCCCTGACCATCGCGATAACCAAGACCCCGGCCGGCAACACGGTCGCCGTCTCGCGTGCCGTGCTCGAGTCACTTCCGGGCATCGAAGAGTCACTAGGCAACAACACCAAGTTCACCGTCGTGTTCGATCAGGCTCCGTTCATCGAGAAGTCGATCGAGTCGCTCGCGACCGAGGGCGTGCTCGGCCTCATCTTCGCCGTGCTCGTGATCCTTGTGTTCCTGCTCTCAATCCGGTCGACATTGGTCACCGCGATCTCGATCCCCGTCTCGGTGCTCATCACCTTCATCGGGATGCAGGCCGCCGGCTACACCCTCAATATCATCACCCTCGGTGCGTTGACGATCGCGATCGGGCGTGTGGTTGACGACTCCATCGTCGTTATCGAGAACATCAAGCGGCACATCGGCTTGGGGGAGGAGAAGCGCGAGGCGATCCTCTCCGGCGTTAAGGAGGTCGCGGGGGCGGTCACGGCATCCACCGTCACGACGGTCGCGGTGTTCCTGCCTCTCGCCTTGGTCGGCGATATCACCGGCGAGCTGTTCAGGCCGTTCGCGCTCACGGTGACGATCGCGCTGGCCGCCTCACTCTTCGTGTCCCTCACCATCGTGCCGGTACTCGCCTACTGGTTCCTTGGGCGTAAGACCAACCACAAGCACACCGAGGTCGACCCCGAGGCCGACGAGCTCGACACGCCGACCTTCCTCCAGCGCGGCTATCTCCCCATCATTCGCTGGACTACGTCGTCCGTCTGGAAGGCAACCGCCACAGTGCTCGCCGCGGTTCTGATTCTCGGCGGCACCGTCGCCCTGATCCCCTTCATGAAGACCAACTTCATCGGCGACAGCGGGCAGAACACCATTACTGTTCAGCAGAAGCTTGAGCTCGGGGCGAGTCTCGACGCTCGCGACGAGGCCGCGATGAAGGTCGAAGATGTGCTCAGCAGCATTGACGGTGTCGAGACGGTTCAACTCTCGATCGGTTCGAGTGGCGGAACGCTGCGCGCCGCATTCACTGGCTCCGGATCGTCGACCTTCTCACTGACGACCGACCCGGATGCCGACCAGGCCGCGCTTCAGGCGACGATCCGCCAGGAGCTCGAGTCGATCGACGATGCCGGCGAGCTGACCCTCTCCCAGGCTCAGGGCGGGTTCGGTTCGTCGACGATCAACATAAACATCACCGCGCCGAGCGAGTCGGTGCTGCGCGAGGCCTCAGACGTCGTGCTCGACGCTGTCGAGGGGCTCGACGTGGTCGCCGAGGCGACAAGCAACCTCTCCGCCGAGCAGCCGTTCATCGAGATCGCGGTCGACCGCGACGCGGCGGCCGAGGCAGGCCTCAGCGAGATCGCAGTTGGCGGCATTGTCACCGCCGCTATGAACCCGAGCGCGACCGGCTCGGTGGTCATCGACGAGAAAACGCTCTCGATCTACATCCTCAACGAGAGTGCGCCCACAACAATCGACGAACTTCGAGCCTTCGAGATCCCGACCAACCAAGGTCTCGTTCCGCTCAGCGATCTCGCCACCGTCGAGCAGACCAACGGTCCATCGAGTATCACCACCATCAAGGGTGTGCGAAGTGCGACGGTTGCCATCACGCCCAACAGCGACGACGTGGGCACCGCCTCCGCGCAGGTGTCGGCGGGGCTCGCCGAGGCTGATCTGCCGGCCGGGGCTTCGGCTGAGATCGGTGGCGTCACGGCTCAGCAGGCAGACGCGTTCTCGCAGCTGGGTCTCGCTCTGCTCGTTGCGATCCTCATCGTCTACGTCGTGATGGTCGCGACGTTCAAGTCGCTGCGCCAGCCCCTGCTGCTGCTGGTCTCGGTGCCGTTCGCGGCAACCGGCGCGATCGGCCTTCAGGTGATCTCGGGCATCCCGCTCGGTACTGCGTCACTCATCGGGGTGTTGATGCTCATCGGCATCGTGGTGACGAACGCGATCGTGCTCATCGACCTCGTCAACCAGTACCGCGAGAAGGGCCGAAAAGTCGGAGACGCCCTCATCCACGGTTCGGCACGACGTCTGCGGCCGATCCTGATGACCGCGGCGGCAACGATCTTTGCGCTCCTGCCGCTCGCGATCGGCATCACCGGCAGCGGCGGGTTCATCTCGCAACCGCTGGCGATCGTCGTGATCGGCGGACTCATCTCGTCCACCCTGCTCACCCTCGTGGTGCTCCCCTCCCTCTACTTCCTAGTCGAGGGCGCCAAGGAGCGGCGCGAGGAGCGGCGCGCACTGAAGGTGGCCGGCTAGCTCGCCTTACGAATCTCTTACAGCATCTGTTCTGGCATGTGCGGCATATCGACGCCATGACAGAGTGTGAGGGTGAACAACCGCACTCTGGGCGCGTCAATTGCGGTAATCGGCGGTTCAGGACTGTATCGCCTGTTTGGGGACGAACACTCCGAATCGTCCTCTGTCGAGACTCCGTACGGCGCGGTGCTACTGACCTTCGGGTCGCTCGGCGGGCGCTCGGTGGTATTCCTGCCCCGACATGGCGCCGATCACTCGGTTGCGCCCCACCTAATCAACTACCGCGCCAACGTCTGGGCTCTCGCTTCTGTCGGTGTTCGCTGCATCATCTCGAGTGCAGCGGTAGGGGCTGTTCACCCCGACTACCCGGTCGGTTCGCTGGTCTTGGTCGATCAGTACATCCACCGTACTCACGGTCGCGCAGACACCTACTTTTACGGTGACAGCGTGCAGCATCTTGGCTCCGCGGACCCGTTCTGCCCAACGCTTCACGAGGTGGCCGCGATTCAATTGGGCACCGACGCACTCGTTGGCGCAACTGTCGTTGTTATCCAGGGTCCTCGGTTCTCGACCCGGGCCGAATCGCTGTGGTTCAGGGCGGCCGGTGCGCATCTAGTAAACATGACCCTGTATCCGGAGGTACCGCTGGCATCTGAACTGGGCATCGGTACCGTCGCGCTCGCCTACGTTACTGACAACGACGCCACTCCGAGCGAGGATGTGAGCGCTGCGCTGGTATTCGCCCGCCTCAAGGCCGCTCAGCCCAGAATCATCGACGCAATCAGCAGGATCGCCTCCGCCGTGCCGCCCGACTACCGAGCACGCGAGCTTATCGACCCCCAAGCGATTGCCGCAGTGCTCGCTCGGCCAAGATCGTGAAGGTTCTCGTCACGGGCGGTGCTGGTTTCATCGGCACGGCGGTGGTCGACGCCGTACTGGCCAGCGGGCACTCGGTTCGCGTGCTCGATTCTCTTCGCCCGGACGTGCACGGCGTGGCCGGAGTCATGCCTCGAGACGTCGACTTCGTGCACGCGGATGTACGGGATGCCTCCGCTGTCGCTCGCGCACTTCACGGCATCGACGCGGTCTGCCATCAAGCCGCCAAGGTCGGGCTGGGCGTGGACTTCGCTGACGCTCCGGACTACGTCAGCTCTAACGACTTAGGGACAGCAACGATGTTGGCTGCGATGGCCGCGGCATCCGTCAATCATCTTGTTGTGGCCAGCTCTATGGTGGTCTACGGCGAAGGTGTCTACCGAGGCGCCAATGGGTTAGCCCGGCCAGCGCCGCGCCGGGTCGATGACCTCGACGCTGGCCGGTTCGACCCAACCGATGATCAAGGCGGCGCCCTGGTGCCCGAACTCATAACCGAAGACGCGACCCTCGACCCGCGAAATGTCTACGCGGCATCCAAGCTCGCGCAGGAGCACCTTGCGAGCTCGTGGGCTCGGGCGACCGGCGGAGTGGCCGTGGCCCTTCGATACCACAACGTCTACGGTCCAGGTATGCCGCACAACACGCCATACGCTGGGGTCGCGTCGTTATTCCGCTCTGCCATCGAGCGCGGCGAGGCTCCGCGAGTCTTCGAGGATGGCCGGCAGCGGCGGGACTTCGTTCACGTGCGGGATGTTGCATCCGCAAATCTGGCGGCGATCCAGTGGAGCGCTCGCGAGCTGCCGGGGGTCTTTAGGGCATTCAATGTGGGTAGCGGCGAGGTCCATACGATCGGGGAGGTGGCCGACCACCTCGCGCGGCATGCAGGGGCGCCGAATCCCGTCGTTACCGGGGAGTACCGGCTTGGTGACGTGCGGCACATTACGGCATCGTCAGCTCGACTCCGCAGTGAACTGGGTTGGGAGCCTTCCATTTCCTTCGAGGCTGGGATGCGTGAGTTTGCCTCTGCACCCCTGCGGGCGGCCGTGGAATGAGCACAGTCGACGTGATCTTTCCGTGCCTCAACGAGGAGGCAGCTCTGCCGTGGGTACTCGCTCGTCTACCCGCTGGGTATCGGGCAATCGTGGTGGACAACGGTTCGACCGATCGCTCGGCCATCGTGGCCCGCGAGCACGGCGCCGTCGTGGTGAGTGAGGAGCGTCGCGGCTTTGGGGCGGCGGCACACGCCGGCCTGCTCGCTGCTACGGCGCCAATCGTGGCATTCTGCGATGCGGATGCGTCGATGAATCCCGCCGACCTTCTGCTCGTAACTGCACCCGTAATCGCGGGAACCAGCGATTTGGTTTTGGGGAGACGCCGACCGACCAGTGTTGGCGCGTGGCCCGTGCACGCTCGCCTAGCAAACCGAGGGCTTGCCCTCCTGATGCGCCGAGCGACAGGCCTGCGCCTCCGCGATCTTGGCCCGATGCGTGCTGCACGTCGCGAGGCGATGCTAGGACTCAATCTCCTTGATCGCCGCAGCGGGTACCCGCTCGAAACCGTGCTGCGTGCCCACGCAGAGGGTTGGCGCATCACTGAGGTGCCGGTGCCCTACTCGCCCAGGGTGGGCAGGTCGAAGGTCACAGGAACCGTTCGTGGGACGATCCAGGCCATCAGCGACATGTCACGATTGCTTGCGCGCTCGTGACGAACCTGGTGCTCATCGCCAAGCAACCGGTGTCTGGCAAGGCGAAGACGCGCCTCTCCCCGGATCTCACGCTCGCGCAGGCAGCCCGGGTAGCAGCCGCGTGCATCGACGACACCGTGGCCGCACTTGCGCTCGTACCGTCGACGAGGCGCATCCTCTTCTTTGACGGAGATCGTGCCCCTGCTTCGACCGCCGACTTCGAGGTGATCGCTCAGCCCTCAGGAGAACTAGATGAACGCTTGGCCTGGATCTTCGACTTCCTGACGGAGCCCACCCTACTCGTGGGGATGGACACTCCCCAGCTCACGCCCGCACACCTTGCGCCGGCCCTGCCGTCATGGCCCGACGATGTGGATGCCTGGTACGGCCCGGCCTCAGACGGGGGATTCTGGGCCCTGGGTATGCGCGACCCGAGAGGTGATCTAGTGCGCGGAGTGCCGATGTCACGGGATGACACAGGCGCAATTCAGCTCGCCAGACTCGAGTCAGTCGGGCTGCGGGTCGGCCAACTTCAGCAACTCACCGATGTTGACACTTTCGCCGACGCGATCGATGTGTCCGCGATCGCGCCACACACCCGTTTCGCGCGGGAGCTGGCGCGAGCACTCGCATCGACTACGCCGCCGCCGGTTCGTGCTGGGGGAGACTGACCTCGAATCGGCACCCGCCGGGAACATTACTCACCGAGACCAACCCCGAGTGTGCTTCGACGATTCCCTGCACAATGGCTAGTCCCAGACCAGCCCCCGACGAGCGCGACCACGGGGGCCCGGGGGTGCGCGCCGAGGTCGCACGCCAGCCCGCCTGGAAAACTTTGCTCAGATCACTCTCGGGAATCCCGCCGCCGGAGTCCTCGACTGAAATGACGACCTGACCGGTGTTGCCGCGTCGGGTTGCAATCACAATTTCAGCCTCCGGCGGCGAATGCTGGATTGCATTGAGTAGCAGATTGTTGATGACGCGCGATAGCTCCCGAGGGTCGCCGACAACGGAGAACTCTTCGATACTGGTCTCCTTGAGAATCACATTTTTGCCGCGGGCCAGTTCACTGAGTTCTGCAACAGCGTCGCTGACAAGGTCATAGAGCGAAACGGTCTCTAGATCGAGTTTGAGCGCTCCGGCGTGGATCTTGGAGAGCTCGAAGAGGTCGTCGACCAGTGAAGATAGTTGGTCAACCTGCGAGAGCATCTGACGATGGAATCGTTGAGGATCGGCGGCCAGTCGATCCTCGAGCGCCTCCGTCATCGCCCTCAGTCCAGCAAGCGGGGTGCGTAGATCATGCGAGATCCAGGCGAAGAACTCGCGCCGCGAGGCATCCAACAGTTCAACCTTCGCTCGAGCCTCCAAAAGGCGAGCGCTGGTCGACTCCAATTCCGCGGCCAAGGATGCGAACTCGATGCTGTCGTTGTGATGGGTTGTGTCGGTGATCGGCTGTCCGTCACCGATAGCTCGAGCCGCCAGTCGCAGTCGCGCGCTGTTTCGGGTGAACGAGCGGCCAAGCGTCAGTGCGATCGCTAGCGACACCAGTGCTGACGACCCGGCGATGTAGAACATCACGAGCAGGTCGTGTTGAGAGAAGTACATCGCCTGGGCTGCGGCCACGGTGCCGGCGATCATAGAGAGCACAGTTGCCACCACGATGATGCTGATCTGGACATACATTGAGGCGCGGCGCGCAACCCGCAGCGCGACGAGGCCCGCCGCGCCGACGACCGCCGCGCACCCTAGTGATATGAGTACGACGATGATTAGGTCTGACAAGGAAATCACGCTGAGTCCTTAGAGGTTGAGGCGATAGCCGACGCCCCATACGGTGGCGAGAATCGTCGGGTTGGTAGCATCGAGTTCGATCTTTTCGCGCAAGCGCCGCACGGCAACAGTGACAGTGGACAGGTCACCAACTTCCCAGTTCCACACCGAACGCAGCAGCTGCTCACGGCTGAAAGCCTGGCCAGGGTGCTTGAGCAAGAAAGCGATGAGGTCGAACTCGCGTGCCGTCAACGGAACTTCAACCCCGTGCTTCGATACCCTTCGGCCGGAGGGGTCGAGCGTGAATGCCCCGAGGGTGAACTCGGCCTCGGGGGTGTACTCGCCCACACTGCGCCGAAGGATCGACTGCACCCGAAGCACGAGCTCTCGCGGCGAGAACGGTTTCGTCAGATAGTCGTCGGCTCCTGCCTCAAGCCCGATTATGCGGTCTTCGGGGGCACCCATTGCGGTGAGCAAAATAATCGGCACGCTCGAGCTCTCGCGAATTCTTCGGCATACCTCGGCACCGTCGATGCCAGGCAGCATTCGATCAAGAATGATGAGATCAGGGCTGAATGTCTCGACGGCCTCAAGTGCACCGAATCCGTCGACAGCGGTGCCGACGATGTAACCAGCGGCCCGAAGGTACGTCGATGCGACTTCGAGCACCGTCGGGTCGTCTTCGACCACCAGCACCCGTCGATCAGCCCGCTTGCTATTGAGCTGGCTGATCGACATCGGTACGGTACTCACAATTCAGGATAGGTTCGCTCAGCTGTTTTGGGATACCCCTGAGCTGGTCACGAGGTCACCTCGGGCGGGTGCCAACTGCTCCAGTGGAACTCCGCGAGCCTCAGTGCCGAACTTCCACCAGATCACCCCGGCGACGGCCCCGATGAGCCAGAAGAGGCCGAGCACGCCGAACATGACGCCGACGCCCCAGGCAATTGCGGCAACCGCGAGCACCACCTGCCCAATGATCGCTCCGATGCGTCCCACGGCCACGCTCGCGCCAATCCCCGTCGCGCGAAGGTGCGTCGGGAAGAGTTCGGAGAATGTGGGATAGGCAGATACCCACGCGCAGGTCGCAAAGAACGCTGCGATCGTGAAGGCGACCAGAACGATAACGGGAGAGCCCGTGCCGGCGGCGATCGCGCATCCAATCATGCTGAGGGCTGCTGCCGTATACGAGAACGTGACCGTGGGTTTGCGGCCAATCTTGTCGAGCGCGAACGAAACGAATATGCCACCTGCAAGAGCGCCGATGTTTGCGATCAGGAAGTAATAGGGCAGCACGGCATTGTCAATCGGTACAGCTCCGGTGGATGCGGAGAAGACCAGAATGCTCATCGCTGTAAAAAGCCCGTAGTAGCCCGCAGCTTCTGAGAAATCCAACGCCATGCCGAATAGCAAGCGGCCGCGGAAGTTGGTCCACAATTCGCGAAGGCGCGAACGCCCCGTGCTCGTGCCGGCCGTGTCGTTATAGCCGTTCTCGCTCGCGAGTCCGGTAATGCTTGCGACGACAGCGTCGGCCTCATCGAGACGACCCTTTGAGGCCAGCCAGCGTGGGGATTCTGGAATGAGTCGTCTTGCCAGCAGACCGTAGGCGGCGCTGACGATTCCGAACAATAGGGCGTACCGCCAGGTAAGGCCCAGTGTCGAGATGATCACGATCGAGACCACACTGGCGAGAATGCCACCGACCGCCCAGAACGACATCACCAGACCGTTGCTGCGGCCGCGGTTGCGTGCGGGAGTGAACTCTGAGATTGCCGACGTTACTGCCGAGTACTCACCGCCAACACCGAGCGCGGTGATGAACCGGAAAATGATGAACCACGTGAAATCTGGGGACGCGGCGGTTGCGA
>JANOED010000267.1:0-3582 GCA_031413035.1 Leifsonia sp.
GAGGACGGTCCTTGTATTTTGTGTGGAACAGAGGAAATCAGGGCAGGGTGTACTACTCCTCCTCAAACAAATGCCGGAAAAATCTTTCGGGCGCTTCCAGAAACTCCTTTGTCAGGCGGTAATGCGAGGTTTCCTTGTAGGGAACCTCATGAATTCCGTCTTCATCGAGTTCGACCGCCAGCCGCAGCAGCTCGTCGGTGGTCACTCCGGCCGCCGGCTGAGTGTGCACGACGGCCATGACGCCCGTCGTCACGGTTCCGGTCTTGTCGAGAACGACAGTGTCGATGCGTTTGGTCTGCTCGAGAACCTGCGGCCCACGGATCAGGATGCCCAGCTGGGCGCCCCGACCGGTGCCCACCAAGAGGGCGGTCGGCGTTGCAAGCCCGAGCGCGCAAGGGCACGCGATGATCAGGGTTGCTACCGCGGCCGTGAAGGCGATCTCGGGAGACGCGCCAATGAGCAGCCACGTGACCAGCGTGCCGATGGCGAGCACAATGACGATCGGCACGAAGACTGCCGACACTCGATCGGCCAGGCGTTGCGCCTCCGCCTTTCCGGTCTGCGCTTCCTCGACCAAACGTGCCATTCGGGCTAGTTCGGTGTCAGCGCCAACTCGGGTGATCTCGACGACGAGACGCCCACCCACGTTCAGGGTTCCACCTACGACGCGAGATTCGGGGGATACCTCAACCGGTGTCGACTCGCCCGTTAACAGGCTGGCATCGACAGCCGATGTGCCTTCGATGACGAGGCCGTCTGACGGGATCTTCTCCCCGGGTCGAACGACAACCTGATCTCCCGGCACCAAGGCCGAGATTGGCACCGTCACTTCGGTGTCGCCGCGACGCACGTTCGCGTTCTTGGCTCCGACCTCGAGCAGGGCGCGAAGTGCTGCGCCCGAGTCCCTCTTGGCCCGCGCCTCGAGGTAGCGCCCGGTGAGGATAAAGACGGTAACCGCGGATGCTACTTCGAGGTAGATCTCGCTGGCGCCGCCCTCGGGTCTCCCGAAAAGGGTGAAGGTCATCTGCATGCCGGGCATCCCGGCCATTCCGAAGAACAGCGCATAGAGCGACCAGCTGAATGCGGAGAGCACGCCGACGCTAATCAGCGTGTCCATCGTCGCGGCGCCGTGACGAGCGTTGATCGCTGCCGCACGGTGGAAGGGCCAAGCACCCCACACCGCAACCGGGGCTGCCAGCGCGAGCGCCAGCCACTGCCAGTTGGTGAACTGCAGGGCAGGGATCATCGAGAGAACCACAACCGGAATCGTCAGCACCGTCGAGATGATGAGACGCTGCCGAAGCGCGGCCAGTTCAGGGTCGGGGGCATTGGGGTCGCTCGCGGCCTCCGAGTGCGGAGGCGGGGGAACGGTTGCGGTGTAGCCGGCTGATTCGACGACCGAGATCAGGGTCGCGGCATCCACCCCGTCGGCCTGAACGCGCGCCTTCTCGGTCGCGTAGTTGACCGTGGCGGTGACGCCCTCCAGGCGGTTGAGCTTGCGCTCGATTCGCGTGGCGCAGGAGGCGCAGGTCATTCCCCCAATGTCGAGATCAACGGCTGACGACATGATTTAGACGGTCGCCATCGTGTACCCGGCCTCGACGACGGCGGCTCGAACGGCCTCGGGGTCGACCGGCGCAGAGGCGACCACAGTCACGCGCGACGTTCCGCCCGCGTTCAGGTCGACGCTTACGCTGTCAACTCCCGCGACCGCACCCACCTCCTCGGTGATGCTGGAGACGCAGTGGCTGCAGGTCATGCCGTCAACGAGAAAAACGTCGCCGACCGTGTCATCGGCGGGCGGGGTGTTGGTAGGGGACATGATGTGTTTCCTTTCGATGGGGTGGATGCTACGAGCGCACGAGTCTGGCGATAGCGGCTGAGGCTTCACGGAGCTTTTCTTCGGCGACATCGCCGCCCTCTGCGGTCGCCTCGGCGACGCAATGGCTCAGGTGGTCGTCGAGGAGGGCGAGTGCAACGCTCTCGAGCGCCTTGGTGGCTGCGGACACTTGGGTGAGAACGTCAATGCAGTAGGTGTCTTCTTCGATCATGCGCGCGATACCGCGCACCTGACCTTCTGCGCGACGCAGGCGCTTCAGGAGGTTCTCCTTGTCATCGACGTAGCCGATCACGATAATCCTTTCGCATACCCTATGGGGGTATTCAGTCTACACACTTTCGACACCATCGGTGAACTTCCCATGAACGGGCTGAGTGCGGGTGAATTAGCCCTTGCGCATTCCGCAGGATAAGGTAACGTTTTGGTTACGGCGGCCTTCGGGTCGCCGTCCAACGTTAAAGGCTGCGGCCCTGAATGGATCGCGCCGAGCACCGAAAAGGTAGCGTGGTGCGATGAGGTTCGGCGCACTACGCAATGTCGGCATTCAAGCTGGCGTCGCGGCGGCGTTGTTGTTTGGTGCCGGGACCCCGATCGCAAAGCTTCTCCTCGGCGAAGTCTCGCCGTGGCTGCTGGCCGGGCTTCTCTACCTGGGTTCGGGAATTGGCTTGGGCCTCTACCGCGTTGTTCGACGCTTGCCTCGCGTGCATCTTCAGCGGCGCGAGTTGCTGCCCTTAGTCGGCGCAGTGTTCTTCGGAGGTATGGTCGCGCCGGTGCTGCTCATGGTTGGCCTGTCGAACATGCCAGCGTCAGGAGCCTCTCTGCTGCTCAACGCCGAAGGGGTTGCCACGGCGCTCCTCGCCTGGTTTGTGTTCAAGGAGAATGTCGACAAGAGGATAGCGCTGGGGATGGCCGCAATCGTTGCCGGGGCCGTGGTGCTGTCCATCCCAACCGGAGCCGAGTTCGGCTCGGCGCTGCCCGCACTGGCGATCCTCGGCGCGTGTCTGTGCTGGGGCATCGACAACAATCTCACCCGCATGATCGCCCTCACCGATGCGACCTGGCTGGCTGCGGTCAAGGGCGGGATTGCGGGGCCGGTCAACCTCGCCCTCGCCTTCCTACTCGGGGCGACGCTCCCACCGGCCTGGAGCATTGCGGCGGCCATGGCGGTTGGCCTTTTCGCGTACGGAATCAGCCTGGTGCTGTTCATCATCGCGTTGCGACACGTCGGCACCGCGCGCGCCGGGGCCTACTTCTCGGTTGCCCCCTTCTTCGGAGCTGCACTCGCCGTTGCTCTGGGCGAGGCCGTGACTCTCCCGCTGGCGATCGCCGCACTGCTCATGGCCCTCGGAGTCTGGCTTCACCTCACCGAGCGACACGAGCACGAGCACACCCACGTGGCCATCACACACGACCACTGGCACCGGCACGACGACGGCCATCACGACCACAAGCATGAGGTTCCCATCGAAGCGGGGTCAAGGCATCGCCACGAGCACACCCACGAGGCTGTGACCCACACTCACGTTCACTACCCCGACGCTCATCACCGGCACGGGCACTCGATCGGGTGATCGCCAGCCGTAGGCCGTAAGGCCCTCTATCAAGCATCCGTGCCCTGTCAGAATGGGGGGCGGATCTGTCGTCACCGTGAGCGGCTGCCATTACACGAGGGCCACCACCACATGTTCCAGCAGGAGCTCGACCCCGTCTTCGGATCTCTTCTGATCTCGGCTCTCGTCGCC
>JANOED010000268.1:0-2248 GCA_031413035.1 Leifsonia sp.
AGTTCGTCACCCTCGTCGAGCGCCGCGATCGCGAGCTCGTCGGGGTCGGCCCCGAACTCGAGTGGGATCTCGATCGTCGTGGCCCACTGTTGCTCGGGCGTCGGGGTGTCGGGCAGCAGGTCGGAGAGCGGTCGTGACTCGGCATCGTCTTCGTCGAGGGCGGCCTCGTAGAGTTCGTCGATTTCGGCAAGCGCCGCGTCATCCCCGCCGACGGCGTTGTCGTAGTCGAAGGGCACGAGTGCGATCCCGGTTTCGTTCGCGAACTCGGCGACGACGTTGTTGGTGACGCCGTGCACCCACGATGGTCCGAGGTCGGCCGGGGTTCCAGCAAGGTCGATAGTGTGGGCGCGGCCTCCGACCCGATCGCGGGCCTCGACCACAATCACGTCTACCCCTTCGTCGACGAGCGCGCGAGCCGCCGCAAGCCCCGCAAGACCGGCCCCGATCACCACGACCAAGTCGCTGACCTCGACTGCCTGGCCAGCGGCCCGCAGGCCCGAGGACGCGGCGCCTTGAGTCGTCGCGGGAGCCTCGGATGATGTGGCCTCGCCAGCGAAGAACAGGCGCCCAACCGGCTTGGCGAGAGCCTCCCGAGCGTCGGTGCCCAGCTCGCTCGGAGCGAGGAACGAGTACGAACCGAGCGTGAAGGGATCGCGCGACCACGAGGTGCGGGCGAACGCGACCGGGCCGCTCGGCACGGCACCAGAGATGACCGGGTCGCGGTTCGCCGGGGTGCACCCCGCGAGGGCGAACGCGCTCATCGCTGAGGTGCCGATAAGGAAAGTGCGGCGGGTGAGGTCGCTCAACTTTCCACCGCCTCGCGCGCGAGTTGCGCACTGGTCTCGGGGTCGCGCAGCCAGAGTGGTACGGCGCGAGCCGTGATGCCAGCGGCCTCAAGGGCGGGCAGGGCCGCGGCATCCGTCTCGTCGACGAGCCAGGCATCGAGCAGACCGCCGGACGACCGCGCCCCGTAGTGCAGGCCAACCGCCTCGGCGGAGGTAGCGACTCCGATCGCGGTGAGGCAGGCATCCGCCATTCCGCGCACGACAGCACCATTGATGATCGGGGAGACGCCGATGACGCGGGCCGGGGTGTCCTGAATAACCGGAGTCACGCCGGGGATCGCCAGGATCGGGCCGATCGAAACGACCGGGTTGGATGGCGCGAGCAGCACGATGTCCGCCGCCGAGATCGCCTCGAGCACCCCCGGCGCAGGCACCGAAGCAGAGACCCCGACGTAGTCGAACCCGAGCGCCGGAACTGCAGCCCGGTGCCGGGTCCACCACTCCTGAAAGTGCATGGTGCCGTCGGCTGTGACCACGTGCGTCTCCACCTCGCTGTCGGTCGCCGGCAGCAGCGTCACCCCGAGCTCCCACCGCGCAGTCAGCAGCGGCACGACCGCAGACAGCGGCAGCCCCTCTCGCAGGTAGTGAGTGCGCGCGAGGTGGGTGCCGAGGTCGAGGTCGCCGAGCGTGAACCACGGCCAGCCGACACCGTAGGCCCGCAACTCCCCTGAGACCCGCTCGCTCTCGCCGATCCGACCCCAGCCACGCACCTCGTCGTTCTGGCCGGCGAGGGTGTACATGATGGTGTCGAGGTCGGGGGTGATGCGCACGCCCACGTGCCACATGTCATCCCCGACGTTGACGACCGCCGTAATCTTTGCATCGGGGTAGGCGCCGCGCACCCCGCGCAGAAACCTCGACCCGCCGACACCCCCGCACAGCACAGTGATTCGCACCACCCAAGATTCCCACACGAACAGCCCGACGGCGTGACAGCCCGCTAGGAGCGAACTCACAGGGTGATCTCTAGGCGTTCTCTGGGAGACTCAAGGGGTGGACACCGTCGCCCCAACCGAGCCGGACAACACCGAGCCGGACAACACCGAGCCTGACAATATCGCTGCGATGCCGAAGGATGAGTTCTACGGCAACGCCCGCCGGATCCTGCGCAGCATCGAGACGGTGATCGACGGCAAGCGGGAAGTCGTCGAGATGGCGCTGACCGTGTTGCTCGCCGAGGGCCACCTGCTGATCGAGGATGTTCCAGGGGTCGGAAAGACGATGCTGGCCCGCGCACTGGCTAAAAGCGTCGATTGCTCGGTCAGTCGCATCCAGTTCACACCTGACCTCCTGCCGAGCGACATCACCGGCGTCTCGGTATACAACCAGGCCGAGCGTGAGTTCGAGTTCAAGCCGGGTCCGGTGTTCGCGAACATCGTGATCGGCGACGAGATCAACCGCGC
>JANOED010000269.1:0-22740 GCA_031413035.1 Leifsonia sp.
TCGTGCCCCACTCGGTGAGGTCGAGTTGTCCGTGCACGAGGTGCGTGCGGGGGTCGGCCCCGATTGCCACGAACAGGCCACTCACGTCGAGGGTCGACTCCGTGCCATCCACGGTGTCAACGATGCCGATTCCCGTCACCAGGTCGTCGCCGTAAATGTGGGCGACCTCCTTGTTGAAGAGAAACTCGATCTTGGGGTCGCTGAATGCCCGCTCCTGCATCGCCTTCGACGCGCGCAGGCTCTCTTTGCGGTGTACGACATAAACCTTGTCGGCAAACTTGGTGAGGAAGGTCGCCTCCTCCATCGCGGAGTCGCCACCGCCCACAACGGCGATGGTCTTCTGGCGGAAGAAGAAGCCGTCACAGGTGGCACACCACGAGACGCCGTGGCCGCTCAACCGGGTTTCGTCATCGAGGCCAAGCTTTCGATACGCGGACCCCGTGGCGAAGATCACGGAGAGAGACTCGTGTACATCACCGTTGCCGAGAGTGACCCGTTTGATGTCTCCCTCGAGTTCGAGTTTCGTCACATCGTCGAGCACGATCTCGGTACCGAATCGTTCGGCCTGAGCTTGCATAGCCATCATGAGTTCTGGACCCTGAACCCCCTCGGCAAAGCCCGGATAGTTCTCAACCTCGGTGGTCTTCATGAGTTCGCCACCGGCCTCGACCGAACTGGCGATCAGGAGCGGTGCGAGATTGGCTCGCGCCGCATAGATCGCGGCCGTGTAACCCGCCGGGCCGGAACCGATAATGATGACTTGCCGCACGTGAACATCTCCTTGATGGTTGCCGCTTGCCCGATGTAACACATCCTAGGCTGGCCCTATTCCGACGCCCGGCCCCTGAATCGCCGCAGAATCGGGGCGGTCAGCGCGGCAAACTCGGGGTTGCGAGTGATCGCCAATAGAGCGGCGTACACCAGAGCCATTCCTGTGCCGACGACCGCAACGACGACCCCGCCGCCGATTCGGGTGGAGACGGCGAACCCACCCTCAGCGAACCCGCCCAGCGCCCACACTGCGCCAAGCCCCAGCAGCCCGGCGATAGTAGCGGCCGCAAGGAACCAGAGGGCGCGGCGCACGATCAGGCCGGCGCCGAGGCCACCGAGCCGCCGACGTAGAACCGCCGCCGCAGCTATCGTGCCGAGTGTTCCAGAAATGCTCATCATTCCCGCGACACCAACAGCAACCCACTCGTTGGGCAACATCATGACCACAAGGAGGCCGGCAACGAACACTGCCGACTGAAAAAGCTGAATGAAGAACGCAGTTCTCGTGTCATCTAGCGCGTAAAACACCCGTTGGAGCACGAACAGCACGGTGAACGGGATGAGCCCCGCGAGGTAGGCGAGCAGAACATTACCTAGGGCGGTGATCTCGGCGAAGGTACCGCCGAACACCGCACTGAACGGGTAGGCGAGAACCGCAAGACCGACAGCCGAGAACACCATGATGGCAAGAATCGACCGCAGTGAAGACGACACGTCGTTGCGAATGGAATCGAGATCGCTCGTGCGGGCGTGCGTGCTCATCCGCGTGAAGTAGGCGGTGGTAATCGAGACCGTCACAATCGAGTGCGGCAGCATGAAGATCAGCCACGCGTACTTGAGGGCACCGATCGATGCCTCCCCGGTGGCTCCGGTCGCTACTCGAGTCTCAACGATCGCGGCCAACTGCGTGATCAGGATCATGCCGAAGACCCAGGCAGCGGCGCGCCCGGTGCTGCCAAGCCCGACCCCGCGCCAGCGGAAGTCGGGACGGTAGGTGAGTCCGGCCCGTCCCCAGAAGAGCAGGAGAACGAAAGCCTGCGCGGCGATGCCCAGGGTGGCGGTACCACCCAGAACGGCGATCATGGTGGGGGTCCAGACCGAGGCATCCTGATTGGTAGGGAAGGCGCCGAAGAGCGCGATGAAGACAGATATACCGATGATCGCGATCACGTTGTTGAGTGCGGGAGCCCAGGTGAACGGGCCGAAGACCCGGCGGGCATTGAGCACCTGGCCGAGAAGGCTGTACAGCGCGTAGAACAACACCTGCGGCAGACACCAGTAAGCGAACGCGGTGGCCAGCGCGAGCTCATCTGGGCTGAATCCGCGAACGCCGGACTGGGCGTATAGGCTCACCAGCCACGGTGCGGAGAGGGTCGCGGCCACCGCGACAACGACGAAGATGACTGTGCCCAGCGTGATGAGCTTGTTGATGAATGCTGCGCCGCCATCAGACTGGATGCCCGCCCCCACGATCTGCGGAACGAGCACCGCACTCAGCAGGCCGCCCGCGATGAGGGCGTAGATGCTGTTGGGGATCTGCGTAGCCAAGGTGAAGGCGTCGGCGGCACCCCCGATGTAGCCGATCGCAGCGGCGAGTACCGCCGCGTTGACGAAGCCGAGGATGCGCGAGACGATCGTGCCCGATGCCAGCGCCGCGCTCGCTCGCCCGATCGCGGACGCCCCGTCAATCTCGTCGCTCGGGCGGTCGGTCACTCTGTGGCCTCTGCTACCTCAGCCGCGCTACGGCGACGTCGAAGAATATTGCGCACGATCCCGACAGCGAAGACGACGACAACAATCGCAGCCAGAACAACGACAATTGGCGTCTCCCAGCCGGCCTGCACATTGATCTCGGTCAGGGTTCGACTACCGATCTCGACCCCCGCAGCACTGGTGAGCGATGTCGCGACGACGACGGTCCCGTTGGAGATCGATTGCACCGGAACCTGGCCCTTCGCTTGCGAGTTCGGTTCGATGACCAGCTCGACCTCGGAGTCAATCACGGCGATGAGGGGGGCCCGGGGCAGCACAGTGATGTAGACGGTCACGGTCTGAGCAAGCGAATTGCTCACTGAGATCGGCAGGGAAGCACTGTCAGCGAGGAGGTTGATCGCGCTGCTCTCGACCACCTGCACAGAGTTGAGCAGCTCGGTTGACTCCAGGAGGAAATCGTCAACCGCGGCTGTCCACCCGGCCAGATTGCCGGTCCACGTGGTTGAGAGCAGGGCAAGCAGCTGCAGTCGGCGGGGGTCGGTAATGTCCCCCGGGCGCTCGGCGATCGTGGCGAACTTCAACTCGCTGTCTTCTGCCTCGAAGAGCCGGCGTGTCGCCTCGACGCGGGTCGCGTCGTGCGACGACTCGACGAGTTCTCCAAGGACTGGAGACTGACCGAGCACCCGGCTCAGGGCTGTCAACCGTACGACCGGGTTCGCTTCAAGAGCGTCGATCGTCGCGGCCAATTGCGTCCCGCTCACAGGAACCTGACGGTCGAGGGTCGCCACGACCGTCCCCGGCGCCGAGTCGAGTTCGGTCTGTAGCGCAGCCAGTGCGCTCTGGAGGCTCTCCGGTGTCGTGGATGCCGCAGCAGCCCGCACCGCCGACGACACCGCGTCATCCTCCACCACCGCCGTGGAGCCCCCGACCCCGGCAAGAACCGCCCGACCCGGGACCTTGGCGTTGGCTGAGGAGAGCAGCACCGACTCGAACCCGCTCGCGGCGATCACGGAAAGGTCTGACGAGTTCACGGTGCCCCCTCGGGGCCAGGCGATCGACTCGATCGAGTAGTTCCAGGCGACGAGAGACTCGCTAGTGGGAAGTCCGGGCGAACCCGGCGCCGGGGTCGGGGCTGGGCTCCCCTCGACTGCCGCCGCGAACCGGGCGGGGTCGATCGCGAAGTCAAACGAGGCCGGCGTGGGAACGCGGTTCTGTCCCGCCTGAGTGGCGAGAGTGATGTCGGTATCGGCGTAGGTCAACGCGAACGTCTCGTTGCCCGCGGCCGACAAGCGATCGAGCCACGCGGTGGCTGAGGCCGGGGCATCCGAACCTAGGATCCTGATGGAGGCGATGATCCTCGGATCGATTGCGATAGTTACCGGCCGGTTGATGACCGCGTCGAGTTGACGGGAAAGCAGACCCTGCGGCTGGGTGTACTGCTCCAACGCGTCGATGGGGATGAAGCCTTCGGCTGACGCGGGCACAACGAGCGGCACGACGACCGTGAGGTGAACGAGACCGTCGTCACCGACAGCCGGTGCCGCTGAAACGCCGGTGCCTGCCCCGGCCGCACCTCCCGCGAGACCCAGGACCAGCGCCAGTGCAGCACGCAGCGGCGTGAATCGCTCGGCCAGCATTCCCCGAGTCTATTCACTGAAGCTGCGGGAACAGATCAGGGCCTTGGGCCCTGTGACAAGCTGGGTTGCATGGAGAGCGTCGCGCGGGCAGTTGAGCGTCTTGGCGCGCTGGCAGATGCCCCCGCGGTCGCCCGACTGGCCGACGCGTTCGCAGCCGCCGGGCACGAGTTCGCGCTGGTTGGTGGCCCAGTGCGAGACGCCTTTCTGGGCAAGGATGTCTCCGACCTCGACTTCACCACCAGCGCCCGACCTGACGACATCATGCGCCTGATCACCCCGGTTTCCGACGCCCAGTGGGATGTCGGGCGGGAGTTCGGAACCATCGCCGCGAGGATCGGCGACCTCGTCGTCGAGGTGACCACGTACCGCGCAGACGCCTACGACGGTGCCACCCGCAAGCCGGTCGTATCGTTCGGTGACAGTCTCGAGGACGACCTCGTGCGCCGCGACTTCACCATCAACGCGATGGCGCTCAGGCTGCCCGAGCGACGACTTGTCGACCCCTGGGGCGGTTTGGACGACCTGCTCGCCCGCAGGATCACCACTCCCGGAACTCCGGAGGTCTCGTTCGGCGACGACCCGTTGCGGATGCTTCGTGCCGCGCGATTCACCAGCCAGCTCGGGTTCACTGTGGCCGACGAAACCGTCCGGGCGATGAGTGACCTCGCCGCGAGGGTGGAAATCGTCAGTGTCGAGCGGATCAGCGATGAGCTGTCGAAACTGCTGCGGACGGATGACCCGGTGCCGGGAATCCGCCTGCTGGTGGAGACCGGCATTGCGCAACTGGTGCTGCCGGAGATTCCGGCCCTCCGGTTGGAGATCGACGAGCACGCCCACCACAAGGACGTGTACGAGCACAGCCTCACCGTTCTGACTCAGGCGATCGAGCTGGAGAAGTCGCGCGGCCACTCACCTGACCTCGTACTCAGGCTCGCCGCTCTGCTGCACGACATTGGCAAGCCCGCGACCCGCAAGATTGAGGCCGGCGGGGTGGTGACCTTCCACCACCACGATGTCGTGGGCGCGAAGCTCGCGGCGAGAAGACTCAAGGCCCTGCGGTTCGACAATGACACCGTTGCATCCGTCTCACGTCTCATCGAACTTCACCTGCGCTTCTTTGGCTATACCGAGGGTGCGTGGACCGACTCGGCCGTCAGACGCTACGTGCGCGATGCCGACGACCAACTCGAACGGCTGCACATCCTCACCCGCGCCGACGTGACCACGCGCAACCGGCGCAAGGCGGATCGACTCGGCTTCGCGTACGACGACCTTGAGGAACGCATCGCCGCAATCGCTGAGGCCGAAGGCATCGCGGCGGTGCGGCCCGACCTCGATGGCGAGCAAATCATGGCGATTCTTGACCTGGCGCCCGGGCGCGATGTGGGCGAGGCCTACCGATTCCTGCTCGACCTGCGGCTCGACGAGGGTCCGCTGGGTGCGGACGAGGCGCAAGCGAGGCTGCGCGCCTGGTGGGCTACCCGGATCGGTCCCTGAGGTTCTCGAAGGTCGGTCCCTGAGGTTCTCGAAGGGCAACGTCCCCATGCTTGGCTATCAGCAACCGTCGGTGTACCGCCGTGACAGGTCGGGAAGGTCGGCCATCCGCCCCTCGATGAGCGCGGTCTTCTTGGAGCGACTCCAGCCCTGAATCTGCTTCTCACGGTGGAACGCGGTCTCGACACTTTCGGACACCTCGCAGAAGACGAGCTGAGCGGGCAGCCGTTTCCTAGTGAAGTTCGCGCCAAGGCCTTCATTGTGCTCCCACAAGCGGCGCTCTAGATCAAGGGTGCTTCCGGTGTAGAAGCTGCCGTCGCGGCACTTCAGGATGTAGACCCATGCCATGGCGCAAGTGTGCGCTAGGAGCACGCTTGGCGAGTGCACTGTCCACAGGTGCCCTTCGAGAGCCTCAGGGACCGTTCGCTTGCTGAGGTACTCGAAGCGCAGTGTCCGGACCGTCCGAGAGCCTCAGGGACCGCCCTTCGAAGCGCAGGGCCCTGGGATGGCATTGCCGCCGAGAAATGACTACACTGGGCAGGTTGTCTGGATCTGCAAAGACCCGGTCAACCGTCAACACCCTCCTGTTGCAGATCGTCTGCAACCGTTCTAGTCCGAAGGAGGTGGGTTTGTGACGCACCAGTACGAACTCATGGTGATCCTCGATCCAGAGATCGATGAGCGCACCGTGGCACCCAGCCTAGACAAGTTCCTCAACGTCATTCGTACCGATGGGGGAACCATCGACAACGTTGACATCTGGGGTCGTCGACGTCTGGCCTACGAGATCAACAAGAAGACCGAGGGCATCTACGCCGTCGTCAACTTCACGGCGAACTCGTCGGCAACCGTCGAGCTCGACCGCCAGCTGAAGCTCAGCGAAGCCGTCATGCGCACCAAGGTGCTGCGGGCCGAAGAGGGCATGGCTCAGGTCGCCGCGGCCAAGAAGCTTGCAGACGAGAAGGCCGCTCGTAAGGCTGCCGCTCCGGCAAAGACCCCAGCTGCTGCGCCGGCGAAGGCTCCGGCTGCCGCCGCCGCTCCTGCACCTGCCGCGGTCGCCCCTGCTGCCCCGGCGAAGCCTGCTGCCGAAGCTGCCCCCGCCGCGCCCGACGCAACCGAGGACTCGGAGTAGTCATGGCTGGCGAGACCGTCATCACCGTCGTGGGCAACCTCACGAGCGACCCCGAGTTGCGCTACACGCAGAACGGGCTCGCGGTGGCGAATTTCACGATCGCCTCGACTCCGCGCAATTTCGACCGCGCGAGCAATGACTGGAAAGACGGCGAAGCACTGTTCCTACGCGCAAGCGTTTGGCGCGAGTTTGCCGAGCACGTTGCCGGTTCGCTCACGAAGGGTTCGCGAGTAATCGCGACTGGTCGGTTGAAGCAGCGTTCCTACGAGACGAAGGAAGGCGAGAAGCGCACGAGCATTGAGCTTGAGGTCGACGAGATCGGCCCGAGCCTGCGCTACGCGACCGCTCAGGTCACTCGCGCCGCGTCATCCCGTGACTCCGGTGGAGGCGCCCCTCGCGGTGCCGCACCCGTTACCGAGGAGCCGTGGGCCGCATCGGCCCCCGACGCTGCTGGCGACGTGTGGAACACCCCGGGAAACTACACCGACGAGACGCCGTTCTAACCCTTCGAGACGCGCTTCGCGCTCCTCAGGGACCGATTACTACTTTCTAAGGAATATCAACTCATGGCAGGAAAAAGCACCGGCGACCGCCGCAAGCCCATCCGCAAGGGCAAGGACGGCAAGAATGTCGCCCCGGCCAAAGCAATTCGCGTTGGCGTCATCGACTACAAGGATGTCGCGACACTACGCAAGTTCATCTCCGAGCGCGGAAAGATCCGCGCTCGCCGTATCACCGGTGTCTCCGTGCAGGAGCAGCGCCTCATCGCGACGGCCGTCAAGAACGCTCGTGAGATGGCCCTGCTGCCCTACGCCGGCTCGGGCCGTTAAGGAGTATCTTTCAATGTCCAAGCTGATCCTCACTCACGAGGTCACCGGCCTCGGTGCCCCCGGAGACGTCGTTGACGTCAAGAACGGTTTTGCTCGCAACTACCTCATCCCCCAGGGCTTTGCCGTGGCGTGGACTCGCGGTGGAGAGAAGCAGATCGAATCCATCAAGGCTGCCCGCTCCGCGCGCGAGCACGCCACCCTCGAAGAGGCGCAAGATCTGAAGGCTCGCCTTCAGGCCGCGACCGTCACGCTGACCGTCAAGGCTGGCGAGGGTGGACGCCTGTTCGGTTCCGTCAAGACATCCGATGTCGCCGACGCCGTCGCCGCGGCCGGGCTCGGAACCGTCGACAAGCGCAAGATCGAGATCACTAGCCCGATCAAGGGCACCGGCGAGCACGAGGCGACCGTTCGCCTCCGTGACGATCTGGTCGCAACGATCACCCTGAAAGTAGTAGCCGCGAAGTAGCCGGCCCTTCCGAGATAGCGACGAGTGAACTCTCGTCGCTATCTCGCGTTAACGAGCAAATGTCAAGCCATTTATGCACAGGAATGCATTTCGGCCGACAACCCTCAAGTGGCAGTGTAAACATGTTTCTACACACATGGTGTGAAATTGAAAAGTGCTGGTCAGAGTGCTCGTAAAGACCATTTCGGAGTCGTTTTCCACAATCGAGTGCACAGCTTGCTCACACAACTCCCGGCGTTTCGCCCCGATTTCCCACACCGTCATCCACAGGCGCGGTTGTCCTAGCCGAGCGCATGTTCATAAGGTGATGCATTCCCGCCGCCTCGTCGGGATCGGGGGAGTAGCCGCTTACGGAGTGTCGGCGGACCCGGCTACAACAGAGGCGTAGCGTCATCCATTGGAGGGGTCGTATGTCCATTGCTCACCTCGGGCTTGCTGGTGACCAGCGCCAGTCAGGTGATGCGCGCGGCGACCGCGTTCCTCCTCACGACCTGCTCGCGGAGCAAAGCGCCATCGGCGGCATGCTACTGAGCAAGGATGCCGTCGCTGACGTAATCGAGACTGTGCGCGGAGTCGACTTCTACATTCCCAAGCACGAGACCATCTTCGACGCGATCATGAACCTGTACTCCCACGGGGAGCCCACAGACGTCATCGCTGTCACCGACGAACTCACCAAAACCGGTGAGCTCACCCGCGCCGGCGGGGCGGAGTACCTCCACACTCTCACCGCTCTGGTGCCGACGGCTGCCAACGCTGGCTTCTACTCGACAATCGTTGCCGAGAAGGCCGTTCTTCGTCGCTTGGTGGAGGCGGGCACCCGCATCGTGCAAATGGGTTACGCGAGTGAGGGCGAGGTAGTTGACCTCGTCAACAATGCTCAGGCAGAGATCTATGCGGTCACTGGCGGGGTCGACAGCGAGGACTTCATTCCCCTCACCGAAGCCGTCACGACCGCGATCGATGAAATCGAGGCCGCGCGAGGCCGCGACGGCCAGATGGTCGGCGTCCCCACCGGTTTCGCCGAGCTCGACGAGATCACCAACGGCCTGCACCCCGGCCAGCTGATCATTTTGGCCGCACGCCCC
Organism: Leifsonia sp.; assembly: GCA_031413035.1. Classification (GTDB taxonomy): domain Bacteria; phylum Actinomycetota; class Actinomycetes; order Actinomycetales; family Microbacteriaceae; genus Rhodoglobus. The sequence continues at coordinate 9,132 of JANOED010000269.1, forward strand.
GCACTCGGTAAGTCAACTCTCGGGCTTGACCTCGCGCGATCGGCGGCGATCAAGCACGACATGCCTACGATCATCTTCTCGTTGGAGATGGGTCGTAGTGAGATCGCGATGCGTCTGTTGTCTGCCGAGTCATCCGTCGGCCTGCAGAGCATGCGCAAGGGCACCGTGCATTCCAACGACTGGACGACAATAGCCCAGACTCGTGGCCGCATCAACGACGCGCCGCTCTACATCGATGACAGCCCCAACATGACGCTGGTCGAGATCCGCGCCAAGTGCCGTCGGCTCAAGCAGCGGGTTGGTCTCAAGATGGTAATCATCGACTACCTCCAACTCATGACGAGCGGTAAGAAGGTTGAGTCTCGCCAGCAGGAGGTCAGCGAGTTCTCGCGGGCTCTCAAGCTGTTGGCGAAGGAGCTCAACGTTCCGGTGATCGCGATCTCTCAGCTCAACCGTGGTCCCGAGCAGCGCGCCGACAAGAAGCCAGCGCTCTCCGACCTGCGTGAGTCTGGCTCGCTCGAGCAAGACGCCGACATGGTCATTCTGCTTCACCGCGAGAGCGCGTACGAGGCCGAGAACCCGAGCGCCGGCACGGCAGACCTCATCATCGCCAAGCACCGAAACGGCCCCACCCGCACGATCACGGTCGGCTTTCACGGTCACTTCTCCCGGTTCGTCGACCTGCCGCCGGGTTCGTAGACTGGAGTTCGTGACTTCCTGGTATGCGCCCGTAGCCCGCGCGATCCCTGCGCTGGTGCTGGCCGGGGTAGTCACCTTTAGCGCCGACCACTCCTCGTCCCTCGGCCTCACGGTCTTCGGGTTCTTCGCGTTGGCGGCGGGCGCGGTCGTCACAGCGGCCGCGGTGCGTTCGGAACGCGGAATCCCGCGCACTCTGTTCTTTGTTCAGGGGGTTCTGACTGTGCTTGCTGGAGTGGCGTCACTGGTGATGACCGGCGGCGGACAGTCCTTCTTCGTGCTCGTTCTCAGCGCCTGGGCTACAGTGACCGGTTTCATTGAGCTGTATCTCGGTCTTCGTGAACGAAAGGTGCACCGTGCAGCGCGCGATTGGATCTTCGTCGGTGCGCTGACCGTCGTGCTGGCGGTTGTCGTGTTGGTCGTGCCGCCCGACTACCTGCAGACGTTCACCGTCGACGGCGTCGAGCGTCAGCTCACGGCATCCGTCATCGTTGTCGGAACCCTCGGAGCCTACTGGGCGATACTCGGGGTATATCTCGTTATCGCAGGGCTCTCCCTCAAGTGGGCCACGGATGCACCACCAGCAAGTAAGGCGTAGCACCATGTCACAGCAACCAACCCCCCCGAGCCGCCGCGATCGCACGAGACCGGCGGAGCTCATCGGCCTCGCCGGTGCAATGGCGATCTTCACCGGGCTCGTCGTGCTGCTGTCGACGCGTCAGGTCGAACTGACGCTGATCTTCCTCGGTGTCGCGTTCATCGTGTCGCTGGTCGGCCTGGCGATGCTCACCCTCGCGGTGGGCCCTACCGGCGAGGAGCAGCTCGACCTGAGCGAACAAGATCGGGACCAGCTGGACCCTAAGCAGCAGGGGCGCACGGACAGCAAGACCCGCGGTCACTAGCTACGGCTCGACATACCCCACGAGTTCGCTTGCAAGCCCCGTGTAAGTCGCCGGGGTCAACTCGCGCAGCCGCGCCTTGGCCTCGTCACCGATGTCGAGTCCGTCGATGAAGGCAACGAGCTCGGCTTGACCAACGCGCCTGCCGCGAGTGAGTTCCTTCAGAACCGCGTACGGGTCGGCTATCGAGCTGCGGCCGGCAGTGACCTCTGCCCGGATCACGGTTTGGATCGCCTCACCGAGGATCTCCCAGTTGGCGTCGAGGTCGGCCGCGAGCGCATCCCGATTCAGGTCGATCTCGCCGATACCGCGCTCGATGTTGTCGAGGGCGAGCAGCGAGTGGCCGAGCGCCACCCCCACGTTGCGTTGCGTCGTGGAGTCGGTGAGGTCGCGCTGCAGCCGCGAAGTCACGAGGGTCGCTGCGAGCGAGTCGAGAAGTGCGCTCGAGAGCTCAAGGTTCGCCTCCGCGTTCTCGAAGCGGATCGGGTTGATCTTGTGCGGCATCGTCGACGACCCGGTGGCTCCCGGCTGCGGAATCTGACGAAAGTAACCCATCGAGATGTAGGTCCACACGTCGGTGCACAGGTTGTGCAGCACGCGGTTCGCGTGGCTCACCCGCGCATACAGCTCGGCCTGCCAATCGTGCGATTCGATCTGCGTCGTCAGCGGGTTCCAGCCGAGGCCGAGGGATGTCACGAACTCCTGCGACAGTGCGGGCCAGTCTTGCGTGGCATCCGCCGCTCGGTGCGCCGCGAACGTGCCGGTCGCGCCGCTGAACTTGCCGAGGTACTCGGTCGCCTCGATCTGTCTCAGGATGCGCTCGAGCCGGTAGACGACGACCGCGAGCTCCTTCCCCATGGTTGTGGGAGTGGCGGGCTGGCCGTGGGTGCGGGCGAGCATCGCGTCATCCCGCAGCTCGACCGCCCGCTCGCGCAGGGTCGCGATCACGGCACGAAACTTCGGCAGCCAGACCTCACGAACCGCAGCGCCGATCGTGAGGGCGTAGGAGAGGTTATTGATGTCTTCGCTGGTGCAGGCGAAGTGGGTCAGCTCGGCGACCGAATTGAGCCCCAGGGCGCTGAGCTTGCTGCGCACCAGGTACTCGACGGCCTTCACGTCGTGTCGAGTCGTGGCTTCGAGGGTGGCGAGCTCGTCGATCTCGGCCTGCCCGAACTCGGCGGCGAACGCGCGCAATTGGCGTGCTTGCTCATGATCGAGCTTGGCCGACCCGAAGAGCTCTCGGTCGGTCAGAAAGATCAGCCACTCGACCTCGACCCGAACCCTGGCGCGATTGAGGCCCGCCTCAGACAGATGCTCCCCGAGGGCAGCGACGACGGGACGGTAGCGACCGTCGAGTGGACTCAGCGGCTGATCGGGCAGACTCATTGTGCTCCCTGCTGGATTCCTGGCTTGATCTGTCGGAAGAGTGCAGCGCACGCTCGCTCGATCATGGCAAGAACTTGGTCGAAGAGGGCTGCATCCGAATAGTAGGGGTCAGGAACGTCGACTAGGGCGGCCTGCTCGCTGTCGAAGCTCAGAAGCAGTTGGACCTTTGAACGGTCTTGGTCGTTGGGAGCCCACTCCTTGAGGATTCGTTCTTGGCTGCGGTCGAAGACGATGATGAGGTCGAGCCGGCCGAACCAGGCGGGGTCGAACTGTCGGCCGCGGTGCCCGCTCCCGTTGTAGCCCTGGGTTGCCAGTGCATGCAGCGTGCGTTCGTCAGAGGGCTCACCGACGTGCCAGTCGCCGGTTCCTGCCGAACTCACCGACACCCGCCTGTCGAGGCCCGATTTTGCGACCATCGAGTTGAAGACCGTCTCGGCCATCGGCGATCGACAAATATTGCCAGTACAGACGAAACAGATTCTGAAGAGCGCGGACTCGTCGGGTACGCGCTCGAAGCTCATGCTTCATTGTGCCGCAGTTTCTGCTCCTCACCACGGCGGTTTATTGCGCGCCCGCCCACCTAATCGAGCGACTCTCTCAGAGGCTGGTTGCGGCCGAGGCACGCTGTCAGGCATGACCCTTCCCACCGATACCGCTCTGATCACTCTGCTCGAGGAGCAGTACCGGCGGCTCGACGAGCTGGCGGCGCGGCTCGATTACGCTCGCAACACTCTGATCCCTCCGCCGGCGAACTTCTGGATCGGGCACGCACGTCTCGCCTACGACTCGCTCATCGACGGCATAAGCGGCACGGTCTTGGCAGGTGTCGCGGCGCTCTCGTCGGCCCGCGACCGAACCGGGCGGGCCATCGCTGAGGTCAACAGCCGTGTCGGGTGAACTCACCGTGCTCGCCGGTGGCACTACCGCGGTCGCCCCAGCTGAGCTCGAGGCCGCGGGCATCATGCTCCGCCGACTCGCGAACGAGGCGGCAGAGATGACCATGGAATTGCAGTCCATCGATCGTGCCTTCGACCTCTCGCACTTCATGCGATACCAAGGGCCGCCCGAGACTGGCCGCGCCGAGCAGGACATTGACCAAGCGGGAATCGTTCTGGCAGAGATTCAGGCGATCGGATCCGCGATCGCGTGGTCGCTGCAGACGGCCGCGGACGGCTACGAGATTGCCGAGCGGATGATCACGCTCATCTTCAGAAGCGGCTCGGGCGACGGTGCCTGGCTTGGTGGCTTTCTCGCGCGCTTCTCGCCCTTGGCCGCGTTGGCTGCCGGTGGCTGGGCTGTCGCGGCGGCTGACCCTCAGGTGCGCGGCAATCCGCTATTCGTTTCTCTGCTTCGCGAGTCGACCATGCACCTGGATGACGCGGCCCTGGGTTTCCTCGCAATCCCGCGCCCGATCTCCCAGCTCCTCGGCGACGAAGGGCTCGGTCTCGTTGGCCTCGGAACCGTCGCCACGGTACTCGCCGGCGCTGGCATCGGGGTGGGCCTCGTGCGGGATAGCCCGGTGCGCATCTCTCAGCAATCGACGACCGCCGCAACCGCACCGCCGGCTGGGTTCGCTGAACGGCTCGAGCGGGTTCCGACACCCGACTCAACAGACGGAGCGCAGGTGGTGGTCGAGCGCTACGAAATTCCCGGCGCCCCCGATGTCTTCGTCGCGTATGCGGCCGGAACGGTCGAGTTCAACCCGCTGCTCTCCGACGAACCATTCGACAGCGAGAGCAACCTGCTCAACACAACAGATGCACCCAGCGCCTCGGCGGAGGCAATTCGGCAGGCACTCATCTCGGCCGGAGCGGAGCCTGAGAGCCCGGTGCACCTGGTGGGCTACTCGCAGGGCGGCGCGTCCAGCGCGCGAATTGCCGAAACGGGAGAGTTCAATGTTCAGAGCCTCGTGACGTTCGGTAGCCCAACCGGGCAGATCCCGATCCCGCTCGACATCCCGGCGGTGATTGTTGAGCACACCGATGACCTCGTGCCCGCACTGGGGGGCCGTCAAGACAATACCGATGCGATGCTAGTGACCCGACGCGCCTTCGAGGAGGGACTCGTGCCCGAGAACGAGCCGGTGCCAGCCCACCTTCGCACTAGCTACGCAGTCACGGCTCGCCTCATGGACTTGGGGTCGGACTCGCGGCTCGCCGAGGTACTCGCGGACTTCAGGCGCGGCACCGGGGATGCGGCATCCGTGACAACAACACGGTTTGAGTTCGAGCGGGTCGAACCCCCGCGTTAGGCGCTAGATCTTCTTCCCCATGACGGGGCGCAGCAGGATTCCGAAGAACCAACTGATCAGCCCGAGCACCAGAGCGCCGAGCACGCCCCACCAGAAGTCGTCAACAACGAGCCCAAACCCGAACAGGCTCGACAGCCAGGCTGCGAGCAGCAGTAGGAGCCCGTTGACTACGAGCGAGATGAGCCCCAGCGTCAGGATGTAGATCGGGAACGCGACGATGCGAATGAAGTTGCCGACGATCGCGTTGACCACTCCGAAGATGGCCGCGACGAGGAGGAAGGTGAGTACCGTCTCTAGGGTGCCGCCGGGAGCAAAGGGCACCACGCTGACGCCGGCAACGATGATCGTGGTGAGCCAGAGGGCGAACGAGTTGATGATGAGCTTCACGAAGAGTCGCATGAGGCAACTATGCCTGCGTGGCCGAGTCGGTGCAACCGTGCGCAATTAGGCTGTGACGGTGACCACTGACCGCGTGAAGCTCCGTCCCGAAGTCGAGTCGATGGTGCCCTACCGGCAGGGAAAGACCGCGGCTGAGGATGCGTTCAAGCTGTCGAGCAACGAGAACCCATTCGAGCCGCTCGACGCTGTGCTCGAGGCAATCGCCGAGAGCAGCATCAACCGATACCCGGAAGGCTCTGCGGCCGCACTGCGGGATCGGCTCGGAGCGCGCTTCGGAGTTTCTCCCGAGTGCATTCAGGTCGGCGCTGGCAGCGTTTCGGTGCTTGCCCAGCTCATTTCTGCTGCGGCCGCACCGGGCGACGAGGTGGTGTACTCCTGGCGCAGCTTCGAGGCGTATCCACTGCTCGTTGGTACCGCCGGGGCAACGAGTGTCGCCGTTCCCAACGCCGCCGACCATCGGCACGACCTTTCTGCGATGGCTGCGGCAATCACCGACCGCACTCGCCTGGTGATCGTGTGCAGCCCCAACAACCCAACCGGGGCGGCGGTGACCGATGATGAGTTCCGCGATTTCATGGCCGTGGTGCCTGCATCCGTTCTCGTGGTGCTCGATGAGGCATACGGAGAGTTCGTGACCGACGCAGATGCGGTCAGGGGCGAGGAGGTCATCCACGACTACGACAATCTGGTGCTGCTGCGCACCTTCTCGAAGGCCTACGGTTTGGCCGGCCTTCGAATCGGCTACGCGGTGGGTCAGGAATATGTGATGGATGCCGCCCGGGCCGTCGCTATCCCACTCTCGGTCACCGAGCCCGCCCAACGCGCAGCTATCGTGTCACTCGCGCACGAGCCCGAACTTCTCGAGCGCGTCGCGCACCTCTCCACACTGCGAGACCAGATCTGGGACGGGCTCGTCGCCCAGGGCTGGGACGCACCGCGCCCGCACGGTAACTTCGTCTGGTTACCGACCGGTGAGCACACGCCTATTGCTGCGGGGATCTTCGAAGCTCACGGAATCATCGTGCGCGCCCTCGGCGAGGGCCTCAGGGTGAGCGTCGGCGAGCGCGAGTCTGTTGACAAACTCCTAAGGGCTTCTGCGGAGGTTGTGACATTGCGACGAACAGCGCCCTCGCGGGCCACGTTAGATTAGACGGATGGCCTACACCGCAGCGACCATCCAGCTGCTCTCTGACACGGGAAAGCTGGTGAAGAGCGACCTTTCCGAGCCGTACCTGCCGATCATCAAGAAGCTGAGCGACGAGCAACTGCGGGAGTTCCACCGGCAGATGGTCACCATGCGAGCCATCGACCTCGAGGCGGCCAACCTGCAACGCCAGGGGCAGCTCGCGCTGTGGATTCCGAGCCTTGGGCAAGAGGCAGCTCAGGTTGGATCGGGCTTTGCGGCTCGGCCACAGGATCACATTTTCCCCGCCTATCGCGAACATGTCGTCGGGCGCATTCGCGGCGTTGACCCGATCAAGATCATCGAGATGCTTCGCGGGCTCAGCCATGGAGGATGGGACCCTAAAGAGCACAACAACTTCCATCTGTACACGCTCGTCATCGGCTCGCAGTCGCTGCACGCGACCGGCTACGCGATGGGAATCCAGTTCGACGGTGCCTACGCGACCGGCAAACCAGACACAGACGAGGCCGTCATTGTCTACTTCGGCGACGGCGCATCCAGTCAGGGGGATGTCAGCGAGGCTTTAGTCTTCGCCGCCAGCTTCCAGACGCCCCAGGTCTTCTTTCTGCAGAACAACCACTGGGCCATTTCGGTTCCGGTCAGTCGTCAGTCGCGCACCCCGCTGTATCTGCGGCCCAGCGGCTTCGGTATCCCCGGCGTGCAGATCGACGGCAACGACGTGCTCGCCAGCTACGCCGTCACGTCGGCGAGCCTCGACGCTGCTCGCGCCGGCGAAGGCCCCCAGTTCATCGAGGCGCTGACCTACCGCATGGGCGCCCACACCACGAGCGACGACCCCACCAAATATCGGGATGACGAGGAACTCGACTTTTGGGTCAAGCACGACCCGATCCCGCGCTTCGAGGCCTACCTGCGCTCGAAGGGAGCGGATGACGCGTTCTTCTCAGAACTCACCGACGAGGCCGAGAACGCTGCCGACGAGATCCGACTTCGTACTCTTGCGCTCGGTGTGCCGACCGCCGACTCGATGTTCGCGCACGTCTACTCCGAGGCGCACCCCCTCATGGACGAGCAGCGGGCGTGGCTTGCCGCCTACGAGGCATCCTTCGAGGGCGGTGCAGCGTGAGTGTCGAGACCTTGAGCATGGCAAAGGCCATCAACGACGGACTGCGCAAGGCGCTCGCTGATGACCCCAAGGTTCTGCTGATGGGCGAGGACATCGGCCCGCTAGGAGGGGTCTTCAGGGTGACGGAGGGGTTGCAGGCGGAGTTCGGTGCGAACCGGGTCATCGATACGCCGCTCGCCGAGTCCGCGATCATCGGCACCGCCATTGGCCTCGCTATGCGCGGCTACCGGCCGGTTTGCGAGATTCAGTTTGACGGCTTCATCTTCCCTGGTTTCGACCAGATCACCACCCAGCTTGCCAAGCTCACCGCTCGGCACGAGGGTTCGCTCACGATGCCCGTCGTCATCCGGGTCCCCTACGGCGGCCACATCGGCGCCGTCGAGCACCACCAGGAGAGCCCCGAGGCCTACTTCGCCCACACGCCGGGGCTTCGGGTCGTCACCCCGTCAACCCCGCACGATGCGTACTGGATGATCCAGGAGGCGATAGCCAGCAACGACCCTGTGCTGTTCTTCGAGCCGAAGAGCCGGTACTGGCCCAAGGGCGACGTCGATACGTCGGCCAGTGGCATCCCGTTGCACTCAAGCAGGGTCGTGCGCGTGGGTACCGAGCTGACGCTGGTGGGCTACGGACCCATGGTTCCGATGTTGCTTCAGGCCGCTGAGATTGCCGCCGCCGAGGGCACGTCGATTGAGGTTGTCGACCTAAGGTCGATTTCACCGATCGACTACGGTCCGCTGGTCGCCAGCGTTCAGAAGACCGGGCGACTAGTAGTTGCCCAGGAAGCCCCCGGCTTCGTTTCGGTGGGCTCCGAGATCGCCGCCACGGTGACTGAGCGGGCCTTCTACTCACTCGAAGCTCCGGTGCTTCGTGTCGCGGGGTTTGACACCCCGTTCCCGCCCGCGAAACTCGAAGCCGCCTACCTGCCCGACCCCGACCGCATTCTCGAAGCGGTCGACCGGGCGCTGGCCTACTAGGAGATCACCATGGCGAACTCGGACTTTACGCTCCCCGACGTCGGCGAGGGACTCACCGAAGCGGAAATTGTGACCTGGAAGGTGTCGGTCGGCGACACGGTCGTGCTCAATCAGGTGCTCGTTGAGATCGAAACGGCAAAGAGTCTGGTGGAGCTGCCGTCGCCGTTCGCCGGGACCGTCGCGGCGCTCCTCGTCGAGGAGGGCCAGACCGTCGAGGTGGGTACTCCGATCATTACGGTGACGTCGTCGGGCACGGATGCCACGGCTCCCGCAACGCCGACCCCCGAAGCTGTAGAGGCTGTCGCAGACACGGCGGCAACCGTCGCTGCAGAAGAGGCCGGTGCGGAGAAGGGTGGCGCGGTGCTCGTGGGCTACGGGAGCACCGGGCACGGAGTGTCCCGTCGGCGGCGCGGCGCCGGCCCGACGGCTGCAGCAGAGGTGCAGGGCGCGCCTGCGGCGCGGCCAGTGTCGAGCGTGCCCGCGGCTGCGGCATCCCCCATCATCGCGAAGCCACCGATTCGCAAGCTCGCCAAAGACCTCGGCGTCGACCTCGCGACAGTCATTGCGACCGGACTCGCGGGCGAGATCACACGTGACGACGTGATTCGGCAGGCCTCGCAGGCGAGCGTGTTCCGCAACATCGAGACGCCCGAGTGGGGCACCGAGCGCGAGGAGCGCATCCCCGTCAAGGGCGTGCGCAAGGCGATTGCGGCCGCCATGGTGCAGAGTGCGTTCAGCGCGCCGCACGTGAGCATCTTCACTGACGTGGATGCCTCGCGCACGATGGAATTCGTCAAGCGCTTAAAGAACTCGCCCGACTTCGCGGGGGTGCGGGTGAGCCCATTGCTGATTATGGCCAAGGCCCTGATCTGGGCCGTGCGACGCAACCCCACGGTGAACTCAAGCTGGACCGACAAAGAGATCATCGTGCACCACTACGTGAACCTGGGGATCGCGGCGGCAACCCCGCGGGGACTCATTGTTCCCAACGTCAAGGACGCGCACGCGCTCTCGCTCATCGACCTCGCGACCGCTCTCGAGCAGTTGACAATCACCGCGCGTGACGGCAAGACGCAGCCCGCGGATATGTCCAACGGCACGATTACGATCACCAACATCGGGTCGTACGGGATGGACACCGGGACCCCAATCCTGAACCCTGGCGAGGCCACGATCGTCGCGCTCGGCACGATCAAGCAGAAGCCCTGGGTCGTTGATGGCGAGGTGCGCCCGCGCTACATCACGACTGTCGGTGCGAGCTTCGATCACCGGATCGTCGACGGGGATGTCGCTAGTCGCTTTGTCGCAGATCTCGCGGCCGTGCTTGAGGAGCCAGCTCTACTTCTCGACTGAACCCCCGGGTTGCAGGTCGCCTGTCAGTGTGTCAGGCTATTGATAACGAATCTCATTACAGTTATCAGGGATGCCCACCATGAAGTCCTACGCTCTGCTCGCGGCATCCGTGCTGCTGCTGGCCGGCTGCGCCGCTACCCCTCCCGCTGACGATGACGGCACCATTCGCATCGTTGCGTCGACCAACGTCTACGGTGATCTCGCCCAGACCATCGGCGGTGATCTCGTGTCGGTCACGAGCATCATCGCGAGCCCAGCGCAGGATCCGCACAGCTACGAGGCCAGCGCACGGGACCAACTCGCACTCGCGCAGGCCGACATCATCATCAGGAACGGCGGTGGCTACGACTCGTTCATCGACCCGCTGGTGGCGGCATCGGACTCGAACGCGATTCTCATCGACGTGGCCCAACTCGTTGAGTTGCCGGAGGGCGAGAACGAGCACCTCTGGTATGACTTCGTAGCCATGGATGCCTTCGCCGAAGAACTCTCTGGGCTGCTCGCCGAGCGCAACCCCACCAGCGCGACCGCATTTGAGGGCAACTACGCCACTCTTGCGCTGCAACTCGACGAGCTCGAGTCCCTAGTTGGCGGCATCGCCTCTGGTCTGGGGGTCGCCGTGACCGAGCCCGTGCCGCTGTACCTCCTCGAAGCGGCCGGCTTCGAGAACCGCAGCCCCGGAGCATTCACCGAGGCGATCGAGGAGGGCGCCGATGTACCCCCGACAGCGCTGCTCGAGATGCTCGAACTGTTCGAGAACGACGGTGTGGTTATGCTCGCGTACAACGAGCAAACGGCGAGTCCGGAGACCGAGCGCGTTCGTGATGCAGCCGTCGAGGCATCCGTTCCGGTAGTCGACTTCACCGAGACGCTTCCTGACGGAGAGACCTACGTCTCATGGATGACCGCCAACATCGACGCCATCACGGCTGCGCTGTGACCGCGCTGTGACGACACCGTGACAGCAGTCGAGATTCACGAGGCGGCGCTCAGCATTGGTGGGCGCGCCCTGTGGCGCGACCTCAACCTCACCGTCGAACCGGGTGAGTTTCTCGCCGTGCTCGGCTCGAACGGCTCGGGCAAGACGAGTCTGCTGCGAACAATCCTTGGCCAGCAGAAGCTCGACGCTGGGTCGATCACCGTTGACGGGATGCCCGTGCGCCTCGGTAACCGTCGCATCGGGTACATCCCGCAGCAGAAGCTGGTGCAGCCGGGCACCCCGCTGAGGGGTCGGGATCTCGTGACCCTCGGAGTGAACGGGCACCGCTTCGGCCTGCCGATCACCTCGCGAGCTGAGAAAGCACGCGTCGCAGAACTGCTCGAGGAGGTTGACGCGACGAGCTATGCCGATCGCCCGATCGGCAGCCTCTCGGGTGGCGAGCAGCAGCGCCTGCGCGTGGGACAGGCGCTCGCCGACAATCCCGCGCTGCTGCTCTGCGACGAACCGCTCGCAAGCCTCGACCTGCACCACCAGCACGAGGTCTCGGCACTCATCGATCGCCGCCGGCGCGAGAGTGACACCGCGGTAGTTTTCGTCACTCATGACATCAACCCCGTGCTCGGCATGGCCGACCGCATTCTGTACCTCGCCGAAGGCCGGTTCAGCATCGGCTCAGTCGACGATGTGCTGCGCAGTGAGGTGCTCAGCGAGCTCTACGGAACCCCGGTAGAGGTACTGCGCAGCAAGGGCCGCATCTTCGTGGCGGGCACGCCCGACCACGTTCACCACGATGACGGCGCGGTGTAGCGCCATGGACTTCTCGAACTACGCCGCCCTGCTCGAGCTCGTGCAGGCATCCATCTTCGCCGGGGCCGTTCTCGGCATCGTCGGCGGACTGATCGGCGTATTCGTCATGCAACGCGACATGGCCTTCGCCGTGCACGGCATCAGCGAGCTCTCGTTCGCGGGAGCCGCAGCAGCACTCCTCCTCGGAGTCAATGTCGTCGCCGGCTCAATCGTCGGCTCGCTCCTTGCGGCCCTCATCATCGGGATGCTCGGGGCGAAAGCCCGCGACCGCAACTCCATAATCGGGGTTCTCATGCCCTTCGGACTGGGCTTAGGCATCCTGTTTCTGGCGCTCTACCCCGGGCGCAGTGGAAACAAGTTCGGCCTCCTCACTGGCCAGATCATCTCTGTGGACTTTCCGCAGTTAGGACTTCTTGTCGGTATCAGCGTTGCCGTACTGGTCGTTCTCTTGGTGATCTGGCGACCGCTGACCTTCGACAGCCTCGACAGCGAGGTCGCGGCAGCCCGCGGAGTGCCCGGCCGCGCGCTCTCGATCGCCTTCATGGTGCTCCTCGGGCTCATGATCGCGGTCTCAGTGCAGGTCATCGGCGCGTTGCTGGTGCTCGCGCTGCTGGTTACACCGGCCGCGGCCGCGCTGCGGATCAGCTCCTCGCCCGTTGTGGTTCCCCTCTTGGCGATGGCTTTTGGTCTGGTGTCTGCGGTCGGCGGCATCCTGATCGCTCTGGGCGGTTCGTTACCGATCAGTCCGTTCATCACGACGATCTCATTCGCAATCTACGTCGTTGCGCGGCTCATCGAATGGCGCCGGGGTGCCCGGGTTAAGGTGTCAGCATGAAGCGCAACACGTGGCAGCGCGAGGCGGTGCGCGAGGCGCTCGGCACCTCAGAGGCGTTCGTGAGCGCGCAGGCGCTGCACTCGGCGCTGCGGGAGGGTGGGTCATCCATTGGGCTGGCGACCGTCTATCGTGCGCTCGCCGATCTCGCAACGGAGGGCGAGGCCGACGCGCTGCAGCAGGACGGCGAAAGCCTGTATCGTGCCTGCACCCCCGGCACGCACCACCACCACCTGATCTGTCGCAACTGTGGGCTGACCGTCGAGATCGAGGCGGATGCCGTCGAGCAGTGGGCGAGGTCCGTCGCCGCCGAGCACGGCTTCACCGAGCCTAACCACGTAGTCGACGTGTTCGGGTTGTGTGCTGACTGTTCGCGTTAGCGCCGTGAGGCGTACGCGAACGCCAACGCCCCGAGCTTCGCGCGCGTGAGTGACCCGCCCTGCACGACGTCGCGGATAGTGCGCAGCGCAAACGCCGGCCCCTGCACGAGCAGGGTCGTGATGACTGATTCCTCCCAGGCCGCCAACTCGTCGCGGATCTTCTCCGGCGGACCGATGAGCGCGATCTCCTCCACGAGCTTGGTCGGTACGGCGGCGATCGCCTCGTCTTTCTTGCCGGCGAGATAGAGCTCCTGGATGCGGTCCGCCGCGTCTGAGTAGCCCAGCCGGTCGATCACGTTGCGGTGGTAGTTCGCGCCCTTCGCCCCCATGCCGCCGACGTAGAGCGCGATCACCGGGCGCACCATGTCGGCGGCCTTCTCGACATCCGGGTGGGGCACTACGGCAAGCTGCAGCGC
>JANOED010000270.1:0-1806 GCA_031413035.1 Leifsonia sp.
GTAGTCGCGCAGCGCCCACACGGCGTGCTCGCGGCTGGAGCCGGTGCCGAAGTCTGGGCCGGCCACGAGGATGCGGTTGCCCTTGCCCGGGCCGCCCGTGAAGGGTTCGCGGTTGAGCACGAACTGGGGGTCTTGCCGCCAGGCGAAGAACAGCGCGTCGTCGAAGCCGGTCTGGGTGACCCGCTTGTGAATCTCGGCAGGGATGATCTGGTCGGTGTCGACGTTCGAGCGCTCCAGCGGGACGGCGATGCCGGTGACAGTGGTGATCTTGTCCATTGTTAGATCACGTTCCCTGAGCGGTGCCCTGAGGCTCTCGAAGGGGCACTCGAAGGGGAAGGGGACATTTCGAGAGCCTCAATGCCCGGACCCTCAATGTCCGGAGCCTCAAGGTCCGACGGGCTCGACAGCGTCCCGCGAATCGCGGTCGCCGCCGCCACGAGTGGCGACACCAGGTGAGTGCGCCCGCCCTTGCCCTGCCGACCCTCGAAGTTGCGGTTGGAGGTCGACGCGCAGCGCTCGCCGGGGGCGAGCTGGTCGGGGTTCATGCCCAGGCACATCGAGCAGCCCGCGAAGCGCCACTCGGCGCCAAACTCCTCGACGATCTTGTCGATGCCCTCGGCCTCGGCCTCGAGTCGAACCCGGGCCGAACCGGGCACGACCATGACGCGCACGTCGTCGGCCTTCTTCTGGCCCTTGATGACACTCGCGAACGCGCGGAGGTCTTCGATGCGACTGTTCGTGCACGAACCCATGAAGACGGCATCCACCCGGATGTCTTTCATCCGCGTGCCCGCTGCCAGATCCATGTACTCGAGGGCCCGCTCGGCAGTCGCCCGCTCGTTGGGGTCGTCGTAGCTCGTGGGGTCGGGAACCGTGCTGCTCAGCGACACCCCCTGACCGGGGTTGGTGCCCCACGTCACGAACGGCTCGAGCTCGTTCGCGTCGAGGAATACCTCCGCGTCGAACACCGCGTCGTCGTCGGTCGGGAGGGTATTCCAGTAGGCGATTGCGGCATCCCAGTCGGCACCTTCGGGCGCGTGCGCGCGGCCCTTGAGGTAGTCATAGGTGATCTGGTCGGGGGCGACCATACCGGCGCGAGCACCGGCCTCGATCGACATGTTGCAGATCGTCATTCGGCCCTCCATCGACAGGGCACGGATGGCGCTGCCGCGGTATTCGAGCACGTAGCCCTGACCGCCTCCGGTGCCGATCTTCGCGATGACCGCGAGGATGATGTCTTTCGCCGTGACACCGGGCTTCAACTCGCCCTCGACCGTGATCGCCATGGTCTTGAACGGCTTGAGCGGCAGGGTCTGCGTGGCGAGCACATGCTCGACCTCGCTCGTGCCGATGCCGAACGCCATCGCGCCGAATGCACCGTGGGTGCTCGTATGCGAGTCGCCGCAGACCACCGTGATGCCCGGCATCGTGAGTCCCAGCTGCGGGCCGACAACGTGAACGATGCCCTGCTCGATGTCGCCCAGCGAGTGCAGGCGAATGCCGAACTCTTTCGCGTTGGCACGCAGCGCCTCGATCTGCACGCGGCTCACAGGATCGGCGATGGGTCGGTCGATGAGAAGGGTCGGGGTGTTGTGGTCTTCGGTGGCGATCGTGAGGTCGGGTCGGCGCACGGGGCGTCCCGCCAGCCTCAGGCCATCGAAGGCTTGCGGGCTCGTCACTTCATGGAGGAGGTGGAGGTCGATATAGATGAGGTCGGGTGACCCGTCCTCGCCCTTGACGACCAGATGGTCATCCCACACTTTCTCGGCGAGGGTTCTTGGCCGGTGAAACTCCGGGGTCGTCATG
>JANOED010000271.1:0-3478 GCA_031413035.1 Leifsonia sp.
CGCATGTCATTACAGGTTCTAATGGCCCCCGTCGGATATTTTCATCGGGCCAGCTGTCTTACTGGAAAGATGGACGCGATGTGCCTGATGTAATGGTCGGCGCAATGGATTATGCAGATACTGCGGCGCATCCTGCATTTCAACTGACTTTACAGGTCAATTTCATCAGCGGAACAGGCGGACAGGAAATGATCAAACTGATAGGCGAAGAAGGCGTCATTGAAATCAGGGGAGGTGGCTTAACCGTAAAACATAGCATCTTGCCAAAAGCTCCCGGCTTCGGAGGTTACGATGCAGTATTTACTTATCCTAAATCCATGCAGGATAGTTTAACTGCTGCATACAATGCAAAATATACTGCAGAAGAAAAGCGACGTCCAACAAAATCAGATATTGAATTCAAAGCTCCACAGGGATATAGCGAGCATCTGGACCATTTCACCAACTTCTTTGACGGTATTCGTTCCGCGAAGAGGTCTCGACCAACGAGAGGCGCGCGGCACGCCGCACGTCCGCGATGGCGGGCGTGAGTCTCGGGCGGGTTGACGGCATCCGATAACGTTATTGCAGCATCCCGCGTTCAGTCTCACAAGGAGTACAGCCATGCCCGCCTACGACGTCGTTATCGAGATCCCGCAGGGCAGCCGCAACAAGTACGAGGTCGATCACCTTACTGGGCGCGTTCGCCTCGACCGTGTGCTGTTCACAGGTTTCGTCTACCCGACCGACTACGGCTACTTCGAGAACACCCTCGGCCTCGACGGCGACCCGGTCGACGCGCTGGTTCTGCTCGACTATCCGACGATGCCGGGCGTCGTCATCTCCGTGCGCCCGGTCGCCGTCTTCAACATGACGGATGACGCCGGCATCGACTCCAAGGTCATCTGCGTTCAGGCCAAAGACCCGCGCTGGTCGCACATTCAGGGCCTCGACGACATCCCGGAGTTCACGCGCAACGAGATCGAGCACTTCTTCGAGCACTACAAAGACCTCGAGCCCGGCAAGTGGGTCAAGACCGAAGGCTGGAGTGACGTCGCCGAGGCCGAGGCAATCGTCACGGCGGGGTTCGAGAAGCTGAAGGCCGAAGGCCACTAGCCCGTCTCGGCCGCCCGCCGAGCCAAGTGTCGTCGCTCGGCCTCATTCGTCGTGAGCTCGCGCGCCCGCTCAAAGCTGGCTCGCGCCGGACGACCCGCTCGGTCGAGCAGCTCACCGCGGGTGGCGTGAAACAGGTGGTACTCGTCGAGTCCGCTTAACCGGTCAAGCACGGCGAGGCCCGCGAGGGGGCCGTCGGCCAACGCGATCGCCACTGCCCGATTCAGCTCGACGACCGGGTTGGGAGACATGCGCGCGAGTTGCGCATAGAGTTCGGCGATTGCTGACCAGTCGGTATCGTCGGCGGTTCTCGCGTTGGCATGATGCCCGGCGATGATTGCTTGCACCTGATACGGCCCCGGCGTCATGCGCGCCATGGCGCTGCGCAGACGGCGGTTGGCCTCCGTGATCTCGACGAGGTCCCACGCAGAGCGGTCCTGCTTCTCGAGCAACACGAGCTCCCCGATACCGTCGACACGCGAGCTCGATCGAGCGTGGTGGAACAGTTCGAGCGCCAGCAGCCCCTCTGCCTCGGCGCTGGACGGCAGTTCGTCGACGACCTGCCGGGTGAGCCGGATCGCTTCGGTGATGAGGTCGACCCGAGTCACGTGTCCCGACCCGCGGGACAGGTAGCCCTCGTTGAAGATCAGATAAAGAACGCGAAGTAGCACGCCGACGCGCTCTTCGAGATTCGCGGGAATGGACAACGGCATGCCAGCGTCGCGAATCTTGCGTTTGGCCCGCACGATACGTTGGGCGAGGGTGGCCTCGGGGAGGAGGTAGGCCGCCGCAACCTCCGCCGAGCTAAGCCCGCCGGCGAGTCGCAGCGTGAGCGCGACCTGAGTGTCTTGGTCAAGCGCGGGGTGGCAGCAGAGCAGCAGCAGACGCAGCCGTTCGTCGCCGAGCGCGGAGTCATCCTGAATCATGTCGGGCTCCTCCTCGTACTCGGCGACCAGTTCGGGGGCGGCAGCACGAAGCTGGCGACGGGATGCCTCGGCTCGCCGCACCTGGTCGATGAGCGAGTTGCGCGCCACGGTGTACAACCACGCGGCGGGGTTATCGGGAATGCCCGACTGCCACGCGGTCAGGGCCGTGACCAGCGCGTCTTGCACGGCGTCATCGGCGGCGTCGAGGTCGCGAAAACGTCGCGCGAGGAGAGCGAGCACTCGCCCACTCTCCTCGCGCGCTAGCCGGGTGACGGCGTCGGCGATGTCCGACGCTGAGGTCACGCCGCGTCGGGGCGGAGCCTGACCGGGCGGATCTCCAGCGAACCCGCCGGCATGGGCATGCCGTTGGCGAGCTCGATGGCCTCATCGAGGCTCTCGGCGGAGATCAGGTAGTAGCCCCCGAGCTGCTCTTTCGTCTCGGCGAAGGGGCCGTCGACGATCTCCTGCGGCTGGCCGGGTGTGCGACGAAGCGTCGTTGCCGTGGTCGTCGGGGCGAGGCTCGCGCCGCTCACCCAGTGGCCACCGGCGATGAGGGTCTGGTTGTACTCCATCCACTCCCCCATGAATTCGTCGAAGCCGGGCTCACCGGGCCCGGGGGCGGGCTGGTTCTCGTCGCTGTGGATGAGGATCATGAATTCCATGTGCTGTTCTCCTTGAGGTGTGGTGGGTTAGTTGCCGACGAGGCCGATGACGAGCGCCATCGTAAGGATGACCGCGAGGTCGTGCCCGGTGTTGATCAGGTAGAGCCTGACAGACCGCGACTCGAAGGTCGTTGTGATAAGGGCGCGACCAGCCGAGAAGGCCAGCCAGACGAAGATGGCAGACGTTATGGCCGCCTCGAGCAAGCTGTTTTGGTTGGCTAGCTGGGCTGCCGTCGAGACGTAGGCGAGCACGAATGCGCCCACGAGGTTGACGACGAACGCCACCGGGTACTGCACGGCATCCTTCGCCTTGGGTCGGTCATCGAGCTGCGCGAGACGCGTCCACGGCTTGCGGAAGATGAGGCCGAACCACAGCCATCCGACCACCATTGCGGCGACGGCGGCTCCCAGAACGGCGAACAGGTTGATATCGAATGGCATGAGTCACTCCTGAGATGAGGCGAGCTACTTGCTTGCTCTCACTCAGATGACGGAGTGCCGTCCTCACATCGACAACATGAGGAAAAGATTCTTTCTGTCAGTGCCCGATGCCAACTTCACAGTTGTAGGGCACGTCATCCCAGGTGAAGACGGCCGGGCTTTCTTGTGCGAGTTCCGTAGTGACGATCTCGCAATTCGACACCTCGACGACGAAGCCTCGATTGGCGAAGCCGTAGAAGGTCCAGAAGTCCGCCCATTGATCAAGAGCGACCTCGGCGTCACTTGCCGGGAAATACAGTGCAGCAACCCCGAAGCCGGATCCCGCGCCGACGATCTGCGGCCAGCCGTTGGCATTGG
>JANOED010000272.1:0-2175 GCA_031413035.1 Leifsonia sp.
CGCCTCCTGTGCACACCGCAGCAGTACGACCTCTGTGTCGCGTTCGAGCACGGGTAGCCCGGTGGCGCTCACCGTCACGGCGAGCCCGGTCTCTCGGCCGAACCGCGCCCCGAGCCGGTCGAGCGCGTCGCCGATGCCGCCGGTCGCGAGGCCGACAGGCGCGGTGGCGGCAACGAGTGCCCTAGTTTCGGCAAGCGCCAAGCGGGCGTTCTCCTCGACCATCGCGAGCTGCTCATCGAGCGAGGTCTGGTCGCCATCGTCGAGGTCGCGCCGCGCGCGCTGAGTGAGGAGGACGAGCCCGGTGAGGTCCTGCGCGATGGTGTCGTGGATCTCTCGGGCGAGACGCTCGCGCTCGCTCGCCACCCCCGCGTCGCGGCTGGCTGCGGCGAGCTTGTCCTGAGTGGCGCGCAGTTCGTCGAGCAGGCGCTGCCGTTCCTCGCTGCGGTCGGCGATTTGGCCGAACCAGAGACCCATGGCGATGCTGAATGACAATGAAATGGACTGGATTACAGTTGCCCGGACAATGTCTTCGGGAGTCCCGCCCGCGCTCGTTGCGTATCCGGCACCGACAGCGGCGGCGAGGGCTATGTTGGCGATGAGAGCACTGCGAGTGCTGCGCGATCGTGTCCACATGAGCGGGTAGGCGATTGTTTGGAACGTGGCGAATGTCGGGGTCGCAAGACTGCCGGCCGCGCCCACCACGACCAGCACGACCATGAAGCCGACGGACCTCGCCTGCGTGCGATAGGCATTCCACCCGACCAGAAACCAGCCCGCCACAAACACCGCGATTGCCGCGAAGCCGAGCCCTGCCTGGAGTGGGGAAGGGGTGGAGAAGTACACAAGCGCGGCGAGCACGGCGGAGGTCGCGAGGACCGCGCCGTGCCACCACCGCGTGTGCTGCATCTAGCTATCCTTACGGATCCAACGGAAGGTTATGCGGGTCACGATCAAGCCCACGACGAGCCAGATCACACACGCGATGGCCACACCCGGGAGGTTCCAGCTCTCGCCCTGCTCGAGTACCTCGAAACTTGCAGGTAGGAACACCTCGCGCATGCCTTGCGCCATCCACTTCAGCGGAAAGACGCTGGCCACGTTCTGAAGCCACTCCGGTAGTTGCGAGAAGCCGAGGTAGACGCCCGAGATGAACTGCAGAACGAGGGCGATCGGGATGATGACTGCCGTTGCGCTCTTGCCGCTGCGGGGAAGGCCGCTCAGCGCTATGCCAAGCACCGCCGAGGTCGTCACGCCTAGGAAGAAGACCCACGCGAACGTCACCCACTTGGCGGGGTCGGTCGGCAAGTCGACACTGAAGACCAGCCCTGCCACGAGAAGAAGCAGAGCCGCCTGCAGTGCACCGGTAACGAGAACCTGTCCCATCTTGCCGATGAAGTAGCTCACGACGGGGAGGGGTGTTCCGGCGAATCGCTTCAGCGTACCGTCGCTCTTCTCCATCGCAATGTCGATCGCCATGTTCTGGAGACCGGAGAGGAGCAGGCCGGCCGCAAGCATCCCGGGCAGATAGAACGCCGCGGAGCTGATCTCCTCGCCGGGAGGACCGAAGCTCCGTTCACTGAAGGCCACCGAGAATATCGTCAGCATGACGAGCGGGAACAGGAAGGTGAAAAACACCGAGTCGCCTTGGCGGAAGTACGTAATGACTTCGTACCCGATTCGACTCACGCCGAGGCGCGCCGTGCGGCCTGCGGGGAGCCGGGGGATGGTGATTGTCGCGGTCACAGTGCCGCTCCTTCCGTGATTTCGATGGACGAGTTTGTCGAGACCCCTTCGGTCTCGTGTTCGCCCACCAGCTCCAAATAGACGTCTTCAAGGCTTGGTCGGATGACCTCGAGCCCCTCCGGTTCGCCGAGATGCGCGACGAGCGCTCCCGGCGTGGTGGTGCGTTGTTCTCTCGACTCGCCGTTCTCGAGCCAGCGCACCACCGGCACCCGGGAGTCGATGCCGCCGATCTCGTCGATGCGACCGATGTCGATGAGTTTTCCGCCGGCGATGATGCCAGCACGGTCGCCGAGTTGCGCTGCCTCGTCAAGGTAGTGAGTCGTCAAGAGGATGGTCGTGCCGTCCGCCTTGAGCGAGCGGATCAACTCCCAGAACTGGCGGCGCGCCTCGGGGTCGAAGCCCGTCGTGGGCTCGTCGAGGAATAGCAGCTCA
>JANOED010000273.1:0-16163 GCA_031413035.1 Leifsonia sp.
CAAGCACTCCAACGTGCATTTCGTCGTCGGCAAGGCCGCCTTCACCGAGGAGCAGCTCAGCGAGAACATCAAGGCCGCCCTCGACGAGGTCGTTCGTTCTAAGCCCAGCTCGTCCAAGGGCCGCTACATCACCAAGGGCACTGTGTCGACGACTTTCGGTCCCGGCATCCCGCTCGACGTGAACGTTCTGTAATCACGTCTTACGTTTCGTGAAGGGGGTCGACCAAAGGTCGGCCCCCTTTCTCGTACGCTGGAACTGTGCTGATCCGTGATGCGACGAGGGATGACGCTGCGCTCCTGCACCTGCTGGCGGCCGAGACATTCCCCCTCGCGTGCCCGCCCGGCACCCTGCCCTCGTCGATCGCGTCGTTCATAGCGACGAACCTCTCGGTGGAGTCGTTCAAGCGCCACTTGTCCGACCCCGAGCGCCTGCTGTTCGTGGGTGAGCTCGACGGGGTGGCGAGTGGGTACACGATGGTCGTGTTCGGCGAGCCAGCGGATGCGGATGCCGCGGCATCCATCACCTCGAGGCCGACGGCCGAGCTCAGCAAGTGCTACGCCCTACCCGCCGCGCACGGCAGCGGATTAGCGGCAGCTCTGGTTGTGGCCTCGGCCCACGCCGCGCGGGCCCGCGGTGCGCGCAGCTTGTGGCTGGGAGTCAACCAGCACAACGCCCGCGCGAACCGCTTCTACGAGAAGCAGGGATTCGCGCTGGTCGGCACAAAGCGTTTTCTCGTGGGGGAGCGTTACGAAGACGACTTCGTTCGCGCGCTAGAGCTATGAACTTGTCGAGTTCAGCCGTCTGAGACCTTCAGCACGATCTTGCCCCGAGTGTGACCCGTCTCAAGTGCTCGGTGGGCGTCAGCGGCTTGGTTCAACTCGAAGACCTGGTCGACGTACACGCGCACATCGCCCGATTCGAGCAGTCGCGAGATGACTGCGAGCGTTGAACCGTCGGCTGGTACCCGGTAGCCGGTGGCACGGATGCCTGCCGCCGCGGCATCCTCGATCATGGTCGGCCAACTGCCGCTCGGGACATTGACGAGCAACCCCCCGGGCTTCAGCACCGTGAGCGAGCGCGTTCCGGTGTCGTCAGCCACGTTCCCGATGAGGTCGATAACCACATCGACGCCAGTAACAGCCTGCTCAAACCGCGTGGTCGTGTAGTCGATGACCTCGCTCGCGCCGAGCTCACGCAGCCAGCCCGCGTTGCGGGTCGAGCCTGTCGTGATAACCCGCGCCCCGAAGAACGCGGCGAACTGGATAGCGAAATGGCCGACTCCTCCGGCGCCGGCGTGGATCAGCATCCGCTGGCCCTCGTGCGCCTTGGCGACCTCGACGACAGCGCCCCATGCGGTGAGCGCGGCGACAGGGACCGCAGCCGCCTCGACGTGGGAGAGCGCCTTCGGCTTCCTGGCGACGCTGGTGCTCGGCACCGTGATGTACTCGGCGTAGGTTCCGCCGTAGCGGGGAACCATCGTCATGCCAAAGACGTCGTCGCCAGGCTTTATCGGGTGCGCCTCATAGGGCGACTCGATGACCGTACCCGAGAAGTCGTTGCCGAGAATCACGGGGAACGCGCTGATTGCGCCTGAGGCACCCCGGCCCGAGCGAGTCTTGAAGTCGATCGGGTTCACACCGGCTGCCACGACTTTGATCAAGAACTCGCTGTTGACCCGCACCGGACGCTCGACGTCGGCGAGGTGGAGTATCTCCGGCCCGCCCGTCTCGTCGATCGCTATAGCCCTCATGGAGCTCATGTGCTGGCCTCCCCGCGGTGCTTACTCTGACAGTCAAGAACCCCAATGATTCGGCAGTGTTTCACGGAGGTCACTTCACTGCAAACTCTCGCGCCCGATAGTCTTCGAGAGTGCACGCGCGGAGACTTGAGCAGGTCGCGGCCGTTGTGGGGTGTGTGCTTGTCGCGGCCGCACTAGTCATCATCTGGGCTGCCCGTCTGAGCGTGCCGCGTGAGCTCTACGTCAGCGAACTGGGTGCGCAGGGCGAGCCGACGGCACAGTGGTTTCAAGTGGCCCTCCTGTTGATCGTCGCTGGCGGAAGTGCGATCGCGTGGGCCGGCCGTCGGGTGCGCAGCTCTGTAACCGTGCTGAGGGCGTGGACTCCCGCGATCTCCCTGTGGATCGGATGCGCCTTCTTCCTCTTCGCATCGCAGGTCACCTGCACATCGGGTTGTCCACTGCCCTACGGGTCGACGTTCACCTGGCAGGACTTCTCCCACACACTCGCCGCCGTGATCGCGTTCGCCGCGGCGTGCTGGGCGATGCTGCAGACCTCGTTCGCGCGGGAGCACAAACTTCTCGCCGGCCTGTCGTTGGTTACGGGCATCCTCGTTGCAGTGATTGCGGCAACCGGCGGACTGTTCTCGCTGTTCCGCTTCCAGGCTGCGTTCGGAAGCCGGCTCGAGTTCGTGGCCACGACCCTCGCGATCGGCTGGCTGATCGTGTTCGGAATCGTCACCGCCGTGCGCGCCAGTAGACCGGAGGTCGACGGACTGCTCGACGACGACGAACTGGCTGCCGAAGACTTACCGGTGCAGGAGCTTGAGCAGGCGGTTCGCTAGCCCGACCAGCACGTGAATCTCGTTGTCGTCGCGCTCGACCCACCTACATTCGGGCTCGGCACCGATCGGAACGAATCCGTCGTGCTGCTCCCACACGACGAGCGTGCGCTCGGCTCCGAGTACGTACTGCTGCCACCAGACCTGACGCAGATAGCTTCTCGGGATGCTGCGCCAGGCATGACCGGTCGTCTTGATTTCCGACAGCACGAGTGCATCACCGAGCACAGCAACCCCGTCTGGTGTCGCGAGATGCAGAGGTTCGTCGTGCGCGTGATAGAGCGCGGAGCTCGGCCGAATTCCGTGCCGGGCGCGAACCCAGCGCGCGATCTCGGGCTCCCGCGCTCGACCGTGGTCGGTGTATGCGTTACCGCCAAAGCCGCTACCCAGGAGCTTGTCTTGGGCGACAGCGTGGAGTGCGCGCTCGCTCGAGAGTCGCGCGACATCTGTGGCGGTGACTCCCCGAGCCCGGGCGCGTAGCCACGCGACTCGGTCTTCAGAGTGGGCGAGTACGCGATCTCGGTGGTTGGGCGCCGGGCGCTCCCACAAGTCAAGCTCCGGCTGCATGGTCACTAACCCATTGTCGCCGGTGCCCCCGACCGCAGTGAGCGGGACACGGCGACGACCGTTCACAGCGGGCGCATAGGAATCTCGCGATACTGGGGAATATGACGACCTCGCAGCACGCCCCGGCCAGCGCGCAGCAGCCTCGGATCAGTCGGGCTGACGGCACGGCTATCCGCGCTGTCGTGATTGACGACGAGGATTCGCTCACCGACCTCCTCTCGATGGCATTGCGCTACGAGGGGTGGGATGTGCGCCTGGCCGCAAACGGGCAGAAGGCGCTCGCGGTGGTCCGCGAGTTCAGGCCAGACGTGATTGTGCTCGACGTGATGCTGCCCGACATCGACGGTCTGACTGTGTTGTCGCGGCTGCGTGCCGACGGCATCCACACCCCGATCCTTTTTCTGACCGCCAAGGATTCCGTCGATGACCGCGTAGCGGGACTCACTGTGGGCGGCGACGACTACGTCACCAAGCCCTTCAGTCTCGAAGAGTTGGTGGCGCGGCTACGTGCGCTCATCAGGCGTTCCGCGCTTGCAGTGGCGGATGCCACAGCCTCGGTGCTCGAGGTCGGCGACCTCACGCTCGACGAAGACAGCTACGAGGTGCGCCGCGCGGGTGTATCGGTCGAGCTGACCGCGACCGAGTTCGAGCTGCTGCGGTTTCTGATGCGCAACCCGCGCCGGGTGCTCAGCAAGGCGCAGATCCTCGACCGGGTCTGGAGTTACGACTTCGGCGGCCGCTCGAGTGTGGTCGAAATCTACATCTCCTACCTGCGCAGGAAGATCGACTCTCTCGGCCCCGCGATGATCCACACGGTGCGCGGTTTCGGCTACGTTTTGAAGCCGGCGGAATGACCGACCCGGCGCCAAACCCGCGCGGCCTCCTGATGCGCCGCCTTACTCTTCGCCACCGTCTCGTTATCGGCATCGTCGCGTTGATCACCGTCGTCACCGCCCTGATCGGCGTATTCAGTGTGCTAGCTCTGGAACGGTTTCTTGTGGGCCGACTCGATTCCCAGTTGACGGCGGCAAGCGGGCGATCACAGGATGCCTTCCAAGGCGGCCCGCGCGACGACCCGGGTTCGCGTCCGCCACCCGGTGACTTCTTGGCGCTCCCTGGTCAGGGCGCGGGAACTCTCGCTGGGCTAGCGGTCGCTGGGCAGGTCACCGCCGCCGCGGTGCTCGACGAGGCGGGCGAGCCCGTTCTGCTCGATCCCGGCCAGTTGGCTCTGCTGCAGGGCCTTGAGCCTGGGGCCGATCCGGTAACCGTGGAGCTAGGCGCCGCCCTCGGCCAGTACCGGGTAGTCAGTTTCGAGATCGAAGGCACGGATGCCTCGATCCTCAGCGGTCTGCCGCTGGCCGACGTTGAGGCGATCACTCTGCGGCTGACACTGCTCATCGTTGGTATCGGAGTCATCGGGGTCGCCGCCAGCGCGGTGGCGGGCGCCCTCGTGGTGCGGCTCGCGTTGCGTCCACTCGAGCGTGTCGCCTCGACCGCGACCCGTGTCGCCGAGCTTCCGCTAGACCGCGGGGAGGTTGCACTTGCCGAACGAGTGTCCGCCGCTGACGCGGACCCGCGCACGGAGGTGGGGTCGGTGGGAGCCGCGCTCAACACTCTGCTGGAGCACGTGGCATCCGCCCTGAGTGCCCGGCAGGCCAGCGAGAACAAGGTGCGAACCTTCGTCGCCGATGCCAGCCACGAGTTGCGCACGCCCCTCGCGTCGATTCGCGGGTACTCGGAACTCACCCGTCGAGGCGGACATGACTTGCCAGACGACGTTGCACACGCGATCGGGCGAATTGAATCGGAGTCGGTGCGCATGACCGCTCTTGTTGAGGACCTGCTGTTACTAGCCCGACTCGACGAGGGTGCGCCCGTCGAAGGGTCGGAGGTCGACCTCACCCGACTGATCATCGATGCCGTCAGCGACGCTCGCGCGGCGGGAGCGGATCACGTGTGGGAACTCGAGCTCCCCGACACTCCCGTTACTGTTATGGGTGACGCGGCACGACTCCACCAAGTCGTTGCGAACCTTCTCTCGAACGCGCGCACCCACACACCCGAGGGCACAACGGTCACGGCTGGGTTGTCGGTGCGTGACGGCAGTGCGGTCGTTGAGGTTATGGATACTGGGCCCGGCGTCGACCCCGAGATCGCAGCAACTTTGTTCGAGCGATTTGTTCGGGGCGACAGCTCACGTTCGCGCGCCGCAGGCAGCACCGGCCTGGGGCTGGCGATCGTCTCGGCGGTCGTTGAGGCGCACGGCGGGCGGGCCGAGGTCGAGAGCACACCCGGTGGCACGGTATTTCGCGTTATCCTGCCCGCCGCCCGAATCGCCTAACTCGCCACCAAGGCAAAGCGATTGCGGGGTGCGAGACTAAGGAGCGTGCCCGAACACTCTCGTAGATGTTGGCGAGCCAGCGTTGCTGCGTTGTCTGGCGTGATCGCGGTGCTCGCTGTTAGTGCACCGGCCGCCATGCAGGCGAGCGCATCGGAGGGTTCGGTGCCCGCCGAGGTGACCGCGTACGCTAATGCGCCTGACGGTCTCATCGCACGCCTCGACGACTTGTTCGGCGGCACCGGGGGCATCGACTTCGACGAAACCACGAAGGTCGGCCAGATCAACCGGGTCTTCGAGTTCACAGAGGGTTTCATCGCGGGCCTCGAAACTGAGACTCCGGTCGAGCTGGCCAACGAGTGGACAGCGCCCGTCACGGTCGCCGACGAACCGGTGGGACTCGCCACGATCTGGATCAACCCAGCATCAGTGCAGCCCGAGCTCGCCGACTTCGTGGTCGACGACGAACTCACAACCCTGCTGTCGGATGTGCCTGCCGACGCCTACCTCGTGCGTGACAGCCCACGCGCAGCCTGGTTCACTCTCGTCGACGGCAACCTCACCGCACTAGTCGCCGGAACATCCGGCATCACCGGGCCGACCCCGGTGGGCGTGTATCAGGGCCTGATGATCAACCGGTCGACGCAGGCGCCCGCAGAATCAGCAGCCCCGGATGCCACGGCGTTCGCCCCTGCGTTGCTCATTGCCCTCGCCGCCTTGGTCATCGTCGCGATCCTTCTGTTGCCGCAGCTGATCGCTCGCCTGCGTCAACCGAGCACTCGTCAACCGAGCACTGAAGACACAACCGACAGCACCACCGACTAGAAGCGCGGTTTGCGGCATCCGCAGCAATCCCGTACTCTCCTTCATAGCCAAAGACCGCAGGTCATCGGCGTGCGTGCACGTTGATCGAAGTTCGCTTTCGAGCGAAGCCAGCGCAGGTGTGTGAAGCAGTTCGTGCCCGTTCGGGCCTCGTCCAGCTCCGTGCCCTTGGCCGGAGCTTTTTTCATGCTCCGGCTGTCTTCCGGCAGACATGACAACGAACTGTAGGGAGCACCATGGCGAACAAGGAAGCTTCAGTCGCCGAGTTGACGGACAAGTTCCGCACCTCGAACGCTGTACTGCTCACCGAGTATCGCGGACTCACCGTTGCCCAGCTGAAGAGCCTGCGGCAGTCGATCAGTGAGCACGCAACATACGCCGTGGTGAAGAACACGCTGACCAAGATCGCGGCCAACGCTGCGGGCATCACGTCGTTTGACGATGATCTCGCGGGGCCATCCGCGATCGCTTTCGTTCACGGTGACACTGTCGCCGTGGCGAAGACTTTGCGTGACTTTGCCAAGGCAAACCCTCTTCTGTTGGTGAAGAACGGTTACTTCGACGGTAACTCGCTCACCGCTGATGAGGTCAAGAAGCTTGCCGACCTCGAGTCCCGGGAGGTGCTGCTCGCGAAGTTTGCGGGAGCCGCCAAGGCCTCGCTGTTCGGTGCAGCGTACTTGTTCAACGCACCGCTCGCTCAGGCCGCTCGCGCGGTCGATGCGTTGCGGGTCAAGCAGGATTCGTCTGCGCAGTAGCGCCGGCAAGCAACTCAAGAAGCACAAAGGAGAACAAACATGGCAAAGATGACCAGCGACCAGCTGATCGAAGCGTTCAAGGAGCTCACGCTCATCGAGCTCAGCGACTTCGTCAAGAAGTTTGAGGAGACCTTCGAGGTCACCGCCGCGGCTCCCGTCGCCGTTGCTGCCGCGCCGGCAGCCGGTGGTGGCGGCGCTGCCGCCGAAGAGGTCGAGGAGAAGGACACGTTCGACGTCGTCCTCGAGTCGGCCGGTGAGAAGAAGATCCAGGTCATCAAGGAGGTGCGCACCCTCACGAGCCTCGGCCTCGGCGAGGCGAAGGCACTCGTTGACGGCGCTCCCGGCGTCGTGCTTGAGGGCGCGAACAAGGAGACCGCCGAGAAGGCCAAGGCACTGCTCGAAGAGGCTGGCGCAACCGTCACCCTCAAGTAGTTTCCTTTCGAAGGGGCGTCGTCCGGCACTGTCGGGCGGCGCCCCTTCGGCGTTTCTCCGTGCACTCGTCGGGTCCGACGCTCGCAACTCCGTGCCGAGCATAAGCAAGCGCTTGCAGTTTTCAGCGTTGGGAGCGCTCCCGTTAGAAAGGCATCCTCGCGGATCTGTTTGGCCCTCACGCAGGAACCGTTACAGAAAAGAAACGACAGGGGTTTCGCAGATGGCCTCCACCCGCATAGTCTGAAGCTGGTTTTCCGCGAGATACAGCGATTCTCGTTCGCGGAATCCGTCGTCTACCAATCAAAGGAGATTCAACATGAGGGCAATCAAACGCCGCTCACTCGTTCTGGCTACCACTTCTGCAACCGCTTTCGCACTGCTCCTCGCGGGGTGTACGCCAGCAGGCGACGCAGGTGGCGATATTCCAGAGGGCTGTGAAGCATTCGCTGACTACCAGGGAAACTCGGGCACTGAGGTCGAGATCTACACGACCATCATCAGCCCCGAAGCAGAACTATTCCAGGAGTCGTTCGTCGAGTTCGAGGACTGCACCGGAATCACCATCAACTGGAACGGCTCGAGCGAGTTCGAGGCTCAGCTGCCCGTGCGTGTCGAGGGTGGAACTGCCCCCGACCTCGCTGTCTTCCCGCAGCCCGGCCTTCTCAAGGCCATGGTCGAGACCGGCAAGGTCATCCCCGCTTCCGCGGACGTCAGCGCGAGCGTTGACGAGAACTACACGGCCGACTGGAAGGCCTACGGCACTGTCGACGGCACCTTCTACGCTGCTCCCCTCGGCGCAAACGTGAAGTCGTTCGTCTGGTACTCACCGAAGACGTTTGCTGACAACGGCTGGGCCATCCCGACCACGTGGGACGAGCTGCTTTCGCTCTCCGACGAGATCGCGGGCTCGGACGTTCAGCCTTGGTGCGCCGGCTTCGAGTCCGGTGACGCCACTGGTTGGGTCGGTACCGACTGGATGGAAGACCTCATGCTCCGCTTCCAGGACGCTGAGACCTACGACCAGTGGGTGACCCACGAGATCCCGTTCAACGACCCCAAGGTTCTCGAGGTTATCGGCGAAGCTGGCAAGATCCTCAAGAACCCGGAATACGTCGGTGACGTTCCTTCGATCGCAACCACCGCCTTCCAGACCGGTGGCGCTGGCATTGTCGATGGCACGTGCGCGATGCACCGCCAGGCCTCCTTCATCGGCGGCATCCTTGTGGCTGACCAGGGCGCGACCATCGTGACCCCTGACGACACCACGACTGAGGGTGGCATCACGACGTTCTACTTCCCCGGCGTGAGCGCGGACAACAAGCCCGCTCTCGGTGGTGGCGAGTTCGTCGGTGCCTTCGCGGACCGTCCCGAGGTTGCTGCAGTTCAGCACTACCTCACCACTCCGGACTGGAACAACAAGAAGGCCGCTCTCGGTGGCTGGTTCTCGGCCAACCTGGGCCTCGACACCGCGAACGTTGCCGACCCGGTGAACGCCAACGCAGTTGAGATCCTCCAGAACGCCACCACGTTCCGCTTCGATGGCTCGGACGTCATGCCCGCCGCCGTCGGTGCCGGTTCGTTCTGGCGCGAGATGACCGCATGGGTCGCTGAGAACAAGTCTGACCAGGCTGTTCTCGACGCGATCGAGGCGAGCTGGCCCCAGTAGTAGGTTGATAACCAAGCACTAACCAGAAAGTCGGTGCGGGGCTCGCGAAAGCGGGCCCCGCACTTCTCTCTCACTACTGCCCCTCACAGGAATGAGTCAATCAATGTGGATTGTCACAGCCAGGTCGCCGTTCGCGACGGTGCTTCCCAACATCACGCTCCTTCTCATCGGCCTCGTGGTGTTCATCGCCCTCATTGTTCTGATCTTCGTGCTCTCCGAGCGCACGAAGGAGAAGACGCAGAACCGCCTGAAATACTTCGTCTTCCTCGGCCCCGCTATGCTCTTGCTGCTGATCGGGCTGGTCTATCCCGCGATCCGCACGCTGTATCTCTCGCTCTTCGACGCACGAAGCGAGAACTTCATAGGGCTTCAGAACTACATCTGGGCGTTCACCCAGCCCGAGATCCTCATCGTTCTGCGCAATACCTTGATCTGGACGATCGTCGTGCCCATCGCCGCGACCAGCATCGGCCTCGCTATTGCCTACCTGACCGACCGCATGAAGTATGCGGGAATCGTCAAGTCACTCATCTTCATGCCGATGGCAATTTCGTTCGTTGGGGCATCCATCATCTGGAAGTTCGTGTACACCTACGAGCCGAATCCGAACAAGGAAGACATCGGTCTGCTGAGTGCGATCTTCAAGGCCATCGGGTTGACGCCCCCCAACTGGCTGCTCGAAGTGCCGCTCAACACGTTCCTCCTTATCGCCGTCATGGTGTGGATCCAGACCGGATTCGCCATGGTCGTGCTCTCCGCCGCGATGAAGGCGGTGCCGGATGACATCATCGAGGCCTCCATGCTCGATGGCGCCAAGGGGTGGTCGCGCTTCACTCGCATCACAATCCCCATGATCTGGGGCAGCGTGATCGTGGTTCTCACGACGATCACCGTGACCTCGCTGAAAGTTTTCGACATCATCCGAACGATGACTGGCGGCAACTTCCAAACGTCGGTGATCGCCAATGAGATGTACCAGCAAAGCTTCCGGGCATTGAATTATGGGACCGGGTCAGCGCTCGCGATGATTCTGTTCCTCGGCGTGCTACCGCTGATCATCTTCAACGTCAGACAGGTTCGCAAGGAGAGGGAGGTTCACTGATGGTTGCACTCACCACTCCGACGACCGGCACGAAGGCCAAGGCCGACCGCAAAGGGATGCGCCTGACCAGCCGGAAGCAAAACAACATCTTCGGCTCACCGATCGCGGCCGGCGTCGCCGTGCTCATCGCGCTGATCTGGACCATCCCCACGTTCGGGCTGTTCATCTCGAGCATCCGTGCTCCCGAGGACATCAATAACAGTGGCTGGTGGACCTTCTTCACCAACCCCAGCTTCACGCTCGAGAACTACAACACCGTTCTCTTTGCGGGCAGCTCGGTGACTCCGCCGCTGAGTCTCTACTTCCTCAACTCGTTCGCCATCACGATCCCTGCAACGGTCTTCCCTGTGGTGATCGCAACGTTCGCGGCATACGCACTGGCGTGGTTTGACTTCAAGGGGCGTGACTTCCTCTTCTACACGATCTTCGCCATGCAAGTGATCCCGTTGCAGCTCGCGCTGATCCCGCTGCTGCAGCTGTTCGCGAACGGGGTGGTGATCGGAGGGATCACAATCATCCCGAGCCTAGGCATCACCGGCACCTACATACCGATTTGGCTTGCGCACACCATGTTCGCAATGCCGATTGCGATCTTCCTCCTGCACAACTTCCTTTCTCAGATACCTCGAGAACTTATGGAGGCGGCGCGCGTGGATGGAGCGGATGCGTTCAAGACGTTCCGCATGATCGTGCTGCCCTTGAGCGTCCCCGCGATCGCGTCCTTCGCGATCTTCCAATTCCTCTGGGTCTGGAACGACCTGCTCGTGGGACTCACCTTTGGTGGCGGAAAACGCGAGATCGCGCCGTTGATGGTGCGCCTAGCTGAACTGGTGGGAACACGCGGAAGCGACTGGGAGCTGCTCACCGCCGGCGCGTTCGTGTCGATCATCGTGCCCGTTGCAGTCTTCTTCGCCTTGCAGCGCTACTTCGTGCGCGGCCTGCTGGCAGGGTCGGTGAAGGGGTAGTTAAGCACCCGAACTTCTTCAGTTCCCCGATCGCCTCATTCGTCGCGATCGCAATCGCGGTGCTCTGGACGGTTCCGACCTTCGGTCTGTTTATCACCAGTATTCGCTCGCCGGAGGACATCAACAGCACCGGTTGGTGGACCGTGGTGACCAACCCGAGCTTCACGCTCGACAACTACAGTTCTGTGCTCTTCACCGGCAGCTCACTGAGTCTGCCGCTGGGCGTGAACTTCATCAACTCGTTCGCGATTACGATTCCGGCGGTGGTGTTTCCCGTAGTGATCGCAACCTTCGCGGCATATGCGCTGGCCTGGTTCGACTTCCGGGGGGAATAATCTTGCTCTCCGCGATTCTCTTCATGCAAGCCATTCCCTTAGAGTTGGCACTCGTTCCTCTGCTGCAGTTGTTCGCTAAAGGACTCACCCTCGGTGAACTCACGATCATCCCGCCGCTTGGCATCACTGGCACCTACATTCCGATCTGGATCGCACACACGGTCTTCGCGATGCCGATCGCGATCTTCCTGCTGCACAACTTCATCTCTCGGCTGCCTCGAGAGGTGATGGAAGCCGCCCGGATGGACGGAGCGGGCGCGTTTGCATCCTTCCGAACCATTGTGCTGCCGCTGAGCATTCCCGCTATCGCGTCATACGCGATCTTCCAGTTTCTCTGGGTCTGGAACGATCTTCTCGTCGGCCTGATCTTCGGCGCGGGGGTTCGCGAGATCAACCCGCTGAACGTGCGGCTTACCGAATTGGTGGGGACTCGGGGCGGCGATTGGGAGCTTCTCACCGCTGGAGCGTTCGTGTCGATGCTCGTGCCGATCGCCGTATTCTTCGCTCTGCAGCGCTATTTCGTGCGCGGCCTGCTCGCCGGCTCGGTCGAAGGCTAAGTGCTTCGCGCCTAGGGTTGAAGCATGAGCGGGATGCGCGGCGGTGGTGGCGGGGGCCGCGGTCGCGGTGGGGTCAGTGGCAGCGACATCGATGCGCAGCGTGCCGCCAACGCAACGGCACCGAAGGTCCCGGATCTGCTGAAGCGCATCGCGGGGCTCTTCGCTCCGCACCGGTTCGCGATCTCAGTCACCATCATCCTGGTGCTGATCAGTGCGGCGATTAGCGTCTTCCCGCCGTTGCTGACCAAGCAGGCGTTCGACGAGGGTCTGTTCCCGCCGTCGGGTACCCCCAACCTGCCGGTGCTCGCGCAACTCGTGACCGTGATGGTGGCGCTCTGGGTGGCATCCGCAGCACTGGGGGTGTGGCAGACGTATCTCACTGCCACGGTGGGCAACACGGTCATGGGCAGCCTTCGCATCCGGTTGTTCGGTCACCTGCAATCGATGGAGCTTGCGTTCTTCACCCGAACCAAGACGGGTGTCATCCAGTCGCGGCTGCAGAATGACGTGGGCGGCGTGGCGGGCGTTCTCAGCAACACGATCTCGAGTGTCATCGGCAATACCGTCACGGTCATCGCGGCGTTCATCAGCATGCTCGTGCTCAGTTGGCAGCTCACGGTGGTTGCTGTGGTGTTGCTGCCGGTGCTCGTTATTGCGCAGCGCAAGGTCGGCCAGGTGCGTGCGCGCATCGCGACCAAGACGCAGGAGTCGTTGAGTGAGATGACGGCGATCACACAGGAGGCGCTGAGTGTCTCGGGCATCCTGCTGGCGAAGAGCTTCAATCAGCAGGAGGCCGAGGTCGGCCGCTACACGAACGAGAACGCCAACCAAGTGCGCCTGCAGGTGAGTCAGCAGATGAGCGGCCAGTGGTTCTTCGCGATGGTCAGCATCTTCTTGTCGGTAATTCCGGCGGTCATCTATCTGGTTGCGGCATGGCTGATCACCGGCGGAACGGATGTCACGGCCGGCACCATTGTGGCCTTTACCACCGTGCAGGCGCGCCTGATGTTCCCCCTCATGGGGTTGTTGCGCGTCGCGCTTGATCTGCAGACCTCGTCGGCGCTCTTCGCCCGCATCTTCGAATACCTCGACCTGAATCCCGCGATCGTTGACCGACCAGAGGCTCGACCGGTGCGGCCGAAGCTGCTCGGTCAGGTGCAGTTTGACGACGTGGTGTTCCGCTATCCCGATGCCCCGGAGGATTCACCGGCAACCCTGAAGGGCGTGTCGTTCACGATCGAGCCCGGCCAGTTCGCGGCCTTTGTCGGCCCGTCTGGGGCAGGCAAGACCACAGTGTCGTATCTCATCCCGCGTCTGCACGACGTCACAAGCGGAGCCGTTCGATTCGCCGGCGACGATGTTCGCGCTCTCGAGCACGAATCGCTCGTACGAAACATCGGAATTGTCAGCCAGGAGACTTACCTGTTTCACGCGACCATTGGCGAGAACCTGCGCTACGCGAAACCCGAGGCGTCAGATGATGAGCTGATCGCGGCCGCACGGGCAGCCAACATCCACGACACCATCGTTTCGTTCCCTGATGCTTATGACACCGTCGTTGGCGAGCGCGGCTACCGACTCTCGGGCGGCGAGAAGCAGCGCATCGCGATCGCGCGGGTTCTGCTAAAGGATCCGGCCGTACTGATTCTCGACGAGGCGACGAGTGCGCTGGACTCTCTCTCTGAACGCATTGTGCAGACGGCACTGGATGCCGCATCCCGCGGGCGAACCACGATCGCCGTCGCCCATCGGCTCTCCACGATCGTCTCGGCAGACGTGATCTTCGTCGTCGTCGCGGGTCGCGTTGTCGAGCAAGGCATCCACGCCGAACTGCTCAGCGCCGGGGGCATGTACGCCTCGCTCTACGCTCGGCAGTCAGCGGCACCCGATCCCGCCACAATCCCTGACTAGGCGCTAACCTGAACCATCGCCATGTTCATGAGGAACGTGGCCCGTCTACTGGGACACCATGTCGACTACGGAGCCTGTCGCGCCAACCGAGCCCGCGCTCACGCTGCGCAAGCGCGCACGGCGGTCGGGCCTCAGCATCCAGTCGATAGTGCTCATCATGCTGCTGACCGTGAGCGTCACCTCAAACGTGCTGGTTGGCGTGATCGGGTACGTCAATGCGACAGATTCGCTGCGGGATGCCGCGTTCCAACGCCTGGTCGAGGTGCGTGACTCCCGGGCTCGCGAGGTCACGCGGCTCTTCGAGACCATCCAGAACACGATCCTCGTGCACGCTCGCGGCGACAGCGTGTATGACGCGACGACCGCGTTCAGCGCTGCCTTCGCCGAGCTCGAGTCGGCCGAGTTGACCGCCGAAGAGGATGCCGCGATCACCGGGTACTACACCGATGTCTTCGGTCCCCGGCTCGACGCGATCTCGGGGGAGCCGGTCGACATCGAGGGCTTCATCCCCGCAGACCCGGCAGCCCGCTACCTCCAACTGCACTACACCGTGCCTCACGAGGATTTCGCGTCATCGGTGGCCGTGGATGACGCCGGCGACGGCAGCACCTGGTCGGCAGCCCACCTTCAGTTTCACGACTACTTCCGAGCGATGACTGAGCGGCTCGACTACGAAGACGTGCTGCTGATCGACCTGGCGGGCACTGTGGTCTACACCGCGTACAAGGGCGTCGACCTCGGCACAAACGTTGTCACTGGACCGTATCGCTACACGCTTCTCGGTGAGGCCTTTGTCGACTCGATCTCGGCGAACCGCATGGACGGTGTGATCATCACCGACTTCGGCGACTATGCCCCATCGCTCGGGGTGCCCGCGGGCTGGGCGGTGACACCCGTCTCGCGCGACGGCCAGATCGTCGGCGCAATGGCCGTTGAGCTTCCGATCGATCGACTAAGCAATGTCATGACGGCAAACGGCGACTGGTCTCAGGGCGGGCTGGGGAGCACCGGCGAGGCGTACCTCGTGGGCCCCGATCTGTTGATGCGGTCGCCGTCTCGGCTGTTCATCGAGGATCGGGACGCATTCGCGGCCGCCGCAGTCGCAGCCGGCACCCCCGAGGCAACTGTCGATGTCGTTGTTGCCCGGGACAGCACCCTCGGTGTGCAACCAATTGATGGTGCTGCCGTTCGAGCAGCGCTCGACGGCGACACCGGAACAATCATCGCGACCAACTACCTCGGCAACGAGACGCTGGCCGCATACCGCCCGCTCGGAGAAGTGGCGCCTGGCTGGGTCGTCGTGGCCGAGACCGACACGAGCGAAGCATTCGCGCCGGTTACCGACTTCGCCCGCAATCTCATCATCTCCTCGGCCGTGCTCGCCCTCATCGTTTCGGTCGTGTCGTTGATTCTCGCGCGAGTGCTCGTGAGGCCCTTGCGTCAGCTGAGTGTCGCTGCCAAACGAATCGCGGCCGGCGAGACGGGGGTGATCGTCGATGCTGGCTCTAGCGATGAACTGGCAGCGGTGGCATCCGCGTTCAATGACATGAGCACCGCGCTTCAGGTCAAGGCCGCGTTGCTCGAAGAACAGACGGCGGAGAGCGAGCGGCTGCTGCGCGCGCTCATGCCCGAACCGGTAATTAGGCGCTACCGCGAGGGCGTGCAGACTATCGCCGAGGATCATCAGGAGGTCGCGGTGATGTTCGCCGACATCGCTGGCTTCGATAGCTTCACGGCTGACCTCACTTCAGAAGACACTCTCGAGCATTTCAATGAGTTGGTGAAGGCGTTCGACGACGCTGGCTCACGTCTGGGCGTCGAGCATGTGCGCACCACCACCAAGGGGTACCTTGCGAGTTGCGGCCTCACGGTTCCTCGGGTTGATAGCGCGCGACGGCTGGTGGAGTTCACTCTCGAAATCAACCGTATCGTCGAGAGATTCAGTGCTCAGTGGGGTGCCGGGCTTACACTTCGCGCGGGTGTCGACATCGGTCGCGTGACGAGTGGTCTCGTCGGCCGGGCACACATGGTGTACGACCTGTGGGGTGAGGCCGTCAATCTCGCGTTCCAGATCCAGGGCGTGAACCACACCTCGGGGATCTTCATAACTCAGCGGGTCGTCGAGCGGTTGCCGG
>JANOED010000274.1:0-2966 GCA_031413035.1 Leifsonia sp.
TGGTCCTCGAGGATCTGCTGGCTGGCCCGCAACGCGCGCAAGCCCCGAAGCCCGAGCGCGGGGTTCTCCTCGTGAGCATCATTGAGAAAGCTCAGTGGCTTGTCCGCGCCCGCGTCGAGCGCACGCACGACGACCTTCTTGCCGGGAAAGTGCTTAAGGAGGTCGATGTACTGGCGGTCTTGTTCGGCGACGGTTGGTGCGGTTGTCGCGTCGAGGAACAGGAACTCGGTGCGGAACAGCCCGACACCCTCGGCGCCCAGAGCGACGGCAGCTTCGGCGTCATCCGGCGAGCCGAGATTGGCGAACAGCGGGATCTTGGTGCCGTCGGCGAGTGCGCCGTCCGTGATGGGGGCTGCGGCTGCGGCGGCACGCTCCGCGATGCGGTCTTTCGCGGCAGCGATCGCCGCCGTGCTTGGGTTGACCGTGACTAGGCCGGCCGCGGCATCCGCGATCACAATCGTGCCGTCGGTGAGCTCGAGCGCACCCGTCACCCCGACGATCGCGACAATCGACTTGGAGCGCGCAAGGATCGCGGTGTGACTCGTCGGTCCGCCATCGCGGGTGATGAGCGCGAGCACCTTGTCGAGGTCGAGCAGCGCCGTGTCGGCGGGGGCGAGGTCGGGCGCGACGAGAATGAACGGCTCGTCGCTCCAGGGCACGCCTGGGGCAGCAACACCGCGGAGGTGCGCGATGATGCGCTGACTGACGTCGGCGAGGTCGGAGGCCCGCTCCGCCATGTAACCACCCATGGCGGTTAGCTGGCCCTGGAAGGAAGCGAAGGCCTCGAAGACCGCCCGCTCGCCCGAAGTCCCGCGCTCGATTCGCGCTTTCACGTCGTCGACGAGCATCGGGTCGCGTGCCATCATGGATGCCGCCTCCAGCACCGCCTGTGCCTCACCGCCGGCCCGGGCGCCCTTCGCCGCCAGCTCCTCGGCCAC
Source organism: Leifsonia sp. (assembly GCA_031413035.1). Lineage (GTDB taxonomy): Bacteria > Actinomycetota > Actinomycetes > Actinomycetales > Microbacteriaceae > Rhodoglobus. Next base: position 939 of record JANOED010000274.1, read on the forward strand.
GGCCGCCATGGATTGCTCGACACGCGCATACTCAGCCGCAGCATCGCCCGCATGGCTGCCGGGGGCAGGTTCGTGTAGCAGCTCAGGCATCCGCACAACCGGGCCGACCGCGATACCGCGACCGACACCGACGCCGCGCAGTTTCATCCGTGGTCCCCTCGAAAGCAGTTGCCAGGCGCCAGCCTAGCTACGCTGGGGCGATGGCAGGGAAGCAGCGACTCGATGCCGCGGTGGTTTGGGTGCGAGCGCTCAAGCCGGTGCGGGTGTTCGAGTGGTACCTCGAGCGCCGTGGCCCCCTGCTCTCAGCCGGCCTGTCGTATCAAGCGATCTTCGCCGTCTTCGGTGGCCTCTGGGTGGCCTTCGCAATCGCCGGCGCCGTGATCGCGTCGCGGCCCTCGCTTCAGGAGGCTCTCTTCGATGTGATCGAGACGAGCATCCCGGGCCTGATCGACAATGGCAGCGGCACCGGCGCTATAGATGTCGAGAACCTGTTCTCCGCGGGGATTTTCGGCTGGACCGGGCTCATCGCGGCAGGTGTGCTGCTCTTCACGGCCCTCGGCTGGCTGGCAAGCGGCCGCGAAGCAGTTCGCGCGATGTTCGGTATGAAGGGCGCCGACACCAATCCCGTGCTGCTTATTCTCAAAGACCTTGGCCTCGCGCTCGCCTTTGGTCTCGCCGTCATCCTCTCGGCCGTGCTCACCGTGCTGTCGACCGAGCTGCTCGCCGTCGTCTTCGAGTTGGTCGGTTTAGATGAGCGATCGGATGCCGCGTCCCTCGCGATCCGCGCTAGCGTTCTGCTGATCGTGCTCGGCCTCGACGCCCTCGTACTCGCAACCTTCTACCGAGTGGTCTCGGGCATTGCCATCCCGTTCCGGCTACTCGCGCAGGGAACGTTGCTGGCAGCACTCGCGCTCGGGCTACTCAAGATTCTCGGAACCGCGCTGCTCGGTGGTGCCACCAACAACCCACTACTCGCATCGTTTGCCGTGATCATTGGTCTGCTCATCTGGTTCAACCTTGTCTGCCAGGTGATCCTGGTGGGGGCCGCGTGGATCGCCGTGGGGGCGTCAGACGCTGGCGTAGATCTGCGCGGCAAGAAGAAGCGCGAGCCCCGGGTGCGTCGCAGCGCTGGCACGAAGAAGGGTGTCGCCAGCGCTCAGTAGGCTCGTGCGCATGGTCCTCCGCATCGCGTCCGTCAACACCAACGGCGTGCGCGCCGCCTACCGCAAAGGCATGGGCGATTGGCTGGATGCCCGCGGCGTCGACATTCTCGCAATGCAAGAGGTGCGGGCGGCAACCGAAGACCTCGAGCAGTTGCTCGGACCGGAGTGGGACATTCTGCACGACGCGGCCACCGCCAAGGGGCGGGCCGGGGTTGCCATCGCCTCGCGGAGACGCGCCTCGATTCACCGCGTCGCACTCGGAGCCGACGAGTTCAACAGCGCGGGTCGCTGGCTCGAGGCCGACTACGAGGTCGGCGGACAGGTCGTGACCGTCGTCTCCACCTACGTTCACTCGGGCGAGGCCGACACCCCGAAGCAAGTCGAGAAGTACACCTTCCTCGACGCGATGACCGCCCGGATGCCCGAGATCGCTGCGCACAGTCCCCTCGCCGTCATCATGGGCGACCTCAATGTCGGGCATCGCGAGCTCGACATTCGCAACTGGAAGGGCAACCGCAAGAACGCGGGCTTCCTGCCGGGCGAGCGAGCGTACTTTGACCGGATCTTCGGGCCGGCCGACTCGCCGGTTGAGTGTGTCGACGGGTCGGTCGGGCCGGGGCTCGGCTGGGTCGACGTTGGTCGACGTTGGGCCGGCGAGGTGGACGGCCCGTACACGTGGTGGTCGAACCGGGGTCAGGCTTTCGACACCGACACCGGCTGGCGTATCGACTACCAGATCGCGACACCAGCTCTCGCTGCCACGGTGAGCGCCTACAGTGTCGACCGGGCCGCCGCTTACGACCAGCGCTGGAGCGACCACGCGCCTGTTGTGGTGGACTACGACGTTTAGGGCGGGCTGGTCAGC
>JANOED010000275.1:0-2122 GCA_031413035.1 Leifsonia sp.
GGAACCCTCATCGGAATGGACTACCTCGGGGAGGATCGCGTCGAGATCAAGTACACGATCCCGCTCGGCGAGATCGTCTTCGACTTCTTCGATCAGCTCAAGAGCAAGACGGCCGGGTATGCCTCCCTTGACTACGAGCCGAGCGGCGAGCAGGAGGCCGACCTGGTGAAGGTCGACATTCTTCTGCAGGGCGAGGCTGTGGATGCGTTCAGCGCGATTGTGCACCGCGAGAAGGCTTACGCCTACGGCGTGCTAATGACGGAGCGACTGAAGAAGCTGATCCCACGCCAGCAGTTTGAGGTGCCGATCCAGGCCGCGATCGGTGCACGAATCATTGCGCGTGAGTCGATTTCGGCGATGCGCAAAGACGTTCTCGCCAAGTGCTACGGCGGTGACATCACCCGCAAGCGCAAGCTCCTCGAGAAGCAGAAGGAGGGCAAGAAGCGCATGAAGATGGTGGGTCGCGTCGAGGTTCCGCAGGAGGCGTTCGTGGCTGCGCTCACCGGCGACGTGGAGAAGAAGGACAAGAAGTAGCGCGGTTCGCTCCCGAGGTGGAGGAGACCCGAATATAGCTCGTGATCAGCTGTTTTTGCTTGAGTGGGGTCGGCAGTAATGTCGGTGGCCGCTGTTTCACTATAGGTATGGAAGCTCTCCTGACCGCCCTTGATTCTCGGATGCCTGATGTGCGTCTCGAGTTCGGGTTGGCGCGCGCGGAGGTTGCTCGTCGCGCAGTCGCGCGAGCGCAGGCCGAGCAGTTGTCGGCGATCGCAGCAACGCTGCTGGAGGCGCGGGAGTTCCCCGAGCTGTACCTAGGGCCGACCCAGTTGGGTGCTGAAGCGAGCGAGTTCGCCGAGCGAGCTGCGGTTGCAGATCTTGCTGTGCGGCTCAGCCTTTCGGAGTCGACAGTTCGCGCACAGGCTTTCGAAGCGCAGACGCTCCGGTCGCTGTGCCCGCGCACCTGGGATGCCTATCGCGAGGGCGATGTTCCGGCAGCCAACGCCTCCACGATGGTGTCGCTCGTCATCGGACTGAGCGATGCATCGGCCGTGACCTTCGAATCCGAGCTGATCAGACCGGCAACCGAGCTCGCGCCCGCCCGGTTCCGCGCGATGGCACGCGCACTGCGGGAGCGGCTCATGGATGAGCCGGCGGTCGAGCGGCATGAGCGTGCGGCTGAGTTGCGCCGCGTCATCCTCGAGCCTGACCTCGACGGCATGTCGTGGCTCCACCTGCTGATGCCGGCCGAGGCTGCCCAGCGCGCGATGCACAACCTCAACCGCATTGCGCAGCGCCTGGGCAAGGCCAAGGGTGAGACTCGCACGATCGGGCAGCGTCGCGCGGACGTCGCCGGCGACCTGCTCGCCGGTGTGCTCGGCGCCGAAGGGTCGGTCGGGGTGACCGTTGGCGTCACGGTGCCGGTTCTGACGCTGCTGGGCGGTAACGAGCCCGGCATCCTCGAAGGTTACGGACCCATCGATGCGGCAACCGCCCGCCGGCTCGCCGCGCATGCGCCGAGCTTCTACCGAATCCTGACCCACCCGGTCTCCGGCACGATCGTCGACATCGATCGCACCACGTATCGACCGCCGGCCGACCTGAAACGTATGGTCGGCATCAAGGATGTTGTGTGTTCTTTCCCCGGATGCGGTCGGCCGGCCCGTGAATGCGACATCGATCACACGATCGCATGGGACGATAACGGAAAGACTGCCGAAACCAATCTCGCGAGCTTGTGCCGACATCACCATCGACTGAAACACGAAACCAAGTGGACCGTCGACCGGAGCGACGGCATCAGTACCTGGAGAAGCCCGACCGGCGCGGTCAGAACGAGCGATCCGCCGCCGTTCTAGTTGATTTGCCCTTGCGTTGTTTCACCCAACTCACGCTCAGCTTGACGTCGCAACCGGCGACGAGCAATCCAGAAGCTGAGCCGTCGCCGCCACGACGGCCGCACCGGTCGGCGATCCATGAGAGAGGTCACGGTGACTTCGAAGGTCGTCAGGTCAGGTGAGACTCGGTTCTCTTCGTCGCCGAACCACATGAGGTCCACTCCGCGCAGGTAGCCTCCGCGAGTTTCTAAGCCCAAGTGAAGCTGCTGCTCTTCGCTCAACGCCGAGAC
>JANOED010000276.1:0-2056 GCA_031413035.1 Leifsonia sp.
GGCTCCGCCGACGATCAACCTCACGGAACAGGATCCGGCGATTCCGCTCGATGTGGTGACTTCGCCACGGCCGCTCGGCGATGGACCACTGCTTGCGCTCAGTAACTCGTTCGGTTTCGGCGGCCACAACTCGGTTGCCGCGTTCAGGAGCTACTGAGCGATTCGCGCCTAGCCGACCTTGTGAAGCCAGACGACAGCTGAGTCCTGGCCGGCGTGCCTAAACGCTTCTAGTTCGTCGTCCCAGGCCTGTCCGAGTGCCAGCCGCAGTTCACGGTGGAGCTCGATTGCGCTCGCTCCGGCGACCTCCATGGCGTAGCGGAGGCGATCCTCGGGGATCACGACGTTGCCGATCGTGTCCGTCTGAGCGAAGAAGATGCCGAGGTCGGGGGTGTGCATCCAGCGGCCGCCGTCGGTGCCGAGACCAGCATCCTCGGTCACCTCAAAGCGGAGGTGCTCCCACCCGCGCAACGCTGAGGCGAGCTTTGCTCCAGTGCCGCGCTCGCCCTCCCAGTAGTACTCGGTGCGCTGAGCACCCTTGAGCACTGGCTGAGTGTCCCACGCGAAGTTGACGGCGCGCTCTAGTGCGCGACCTGCTGCCCACTCGATGTGCGGGCACAAAGCTCGAGGAGCGGAGTGCACAAAAAGCACTCCGCGAGCAGTTGGTACAGTCACGTTGTCTCCGATCCGGTTGGGTGCGACTTCCCCATCGACCCGCGGAACGGTTGTGTGACTTGACTTATGAAATTGTGCGGCGAACCGCTGGCCCCATTATCGCTGATATCGGCGGTAAATCACAAGGCTGTAGTTCCGCGCGTCGAACCGCTACCTCGCCGCCGCGGCGACCAAGGCGTTAGCCACAGGGATCAGGGCGGCAATGTCGAGAGCGCCACTCGAGACGTTGATCACGACCCAACTGCCGTCGATGAGCACGTTGAGTTCGCACGGCCCGTCGGGAGCACCTTGGCACACACCGGCCGCAGCATCCCCAACCCCGGCGATCGGTGCTGGAACGCCTCGGTCATACCGGAGAACAGTCAGCGGAGTGGAGATGCCGTCCCATACCCAGACACCACCGGGCAGCACCACGACGTCGGCGGTCACGTAGTCCGGTGCGCCGCTGGCCCAGTGGCACCTCAGGGCGCCGGCCAAGTTGGATGCCGCTTGCTGAAACGGTTCGTACGGGAGCGCCGGCGCCGAGAAGCCGTCTTCCAGGGCGGCTTCCCCCGCGGCCGTGCGCATCACGTCGAGACTGACGAGGCCGGCACAACTGCGCGGATCGAACGCCGTTTCTGGAATGCTCCATTCCGGCTCCTGCGACGGCAGGTTCTCGAGAACACTCGGGATGCGGTTGAGAATCTCCAACTCGCGTTGGCGGGTCGGCTGGTCGGCGCCATAGGCTCCCCGACCCTTGATGTACACGGAGACCCAGTACTCGCCAACCAGAATGTCGTAGAAGCATCTGCCGCGGAAGGGGTCACTGTCCTCCGCGAACGAAGCACAGTTGGTCGACGACGAGTCCCCGAACGAATTGGAGAAAATTCCGAACTCCTCGGCCCCGTCGTCGATCAGCGTGAGCTGGGGCAAGGCGATCGCCCATTCGGTGGTCGCGCGCGGAAGAACATCGATGAGGATGCCGAGGTCGCCTTCAGCCTCAGACGTGTAGAACCAGGCGCACGACAACCCGCCCGCCTGTTCGAGAGAGCCTTGCGGAAGGGGGAAGTAATTCTGGAACTCCGACGGGCGCTCACCCACTACAAGCACCGCGGGTGCCGCGAGAGCACCCTGCACGAGATCGAGCGGTGCGAGCTGGTCGCACGACGTCGGCACCAGAAGCGCAGGAAATGCGGGTGCCTCCTCGGTCGGCGTCGGGCTCGGAGTTGCTGCCACGGGTGAGCGCGGAGGAGCGACCTCTCCCACTGGAGGAGCAGCACCGCAGCCGGTGAGGGCGATACTGCTCGCGGCAACAACCACGGCCATTCGCGTGATGGCAGACCTGAGATGTGGCATGGTGCTCCTCAACTTGTTCGAAAGTCTCTCACCTGCACGACGCGCACGA
>JANOED010000277.1:0-5686 GCA_031413035.1 Leifsonia sp.
TGGTGACGGGAATCGGCATCGTTGACACCGTGGATGGCACGGAGTCGACCCTCGACGTGAGTGGCCTGTTCGTGGCAATCGGGGCCGACCCCCGCACGCACCTCGTGCACGGACAACTCGACCTCACCGAGTGGGGCACGATTGCAGTCGATGGGCGGTCGTCGCGCACCAACCTCGCGGGCGTCTTCGCCGCGGGCGATGTCATCGACCCCACCTACCGTCAGGCCGTAACCGCCGCCGGATCGGGAACCGTTGCGGCTCTCGATGCCGAACACTATCTGGCAGCCCTCCCTAAGAACGTCGTCGACGCGGCCATCCAGCCCGCCGGCGCAACCGTGTAGTACTACGAAAGAAGGAAATCTCATGTCTGCAGCTCGCGAAGTCACCGACGCAACGTTTGCCGAAGAAGTGCTCAACTCGAAAGACACCATCATGGTGGACTTCTGGGCGGAGTGGTGTGGCCCGTGTCGCGCCGTCTCACCGATTCTTGACGCTATCGCCGAAGAGCACTCCGACAAGATCAAGATCGTCAAGCTCAACGTCGACGACAACCCCCAGATGGCTATGAAGTACCAGATCACCTCGATTCCGGCGATGAAGGTCTTCCGCGGCGGCGAGGTCGTAAAGACCGTCATCGGCGCCAAGCCCAAGCCCGCGATCGAAGCCGACCTCGCCGAGTTCCTCGCGTAGTCAGCAGGCGCTCGTGAAGCGAGTTCTGCCCTGGCTGTTGGTGGGGTTGCAGTTTTTGTTCCTGGGTGTCCTCGCTGTGCTCGTGGTCGTTCCGCACGATCGGTTGTGGAGCGGCGGGCCTATTGTCATCGTGATCGCGGCGGCGCTTATCGTTGCGGGGGGGCGTGATCGCTGTGCTCGGCGTCCGGGGTTTGGGGTCTTCGCTGACTGCGAGCCCGGTACCTCTCAGAGGCTCGGGATTGGTGACGTCGGGGATCTACTCGCAGGTGCGGCATCCCATCTACTCGGGTCTGCTGGTCGGTGCCCTAGGTCTGGTCGTTCTCGGAGGCTCGGTCTGGCAGATCGTCGTCTGGGTGGCCCTCCTCGCACTCCTCATGGTCAAGTCGCGCTGGGAGGAGAGGATGCTCGCCGTCGCACATCCCGACTACGCGGCCTACGGCGCCACGACAGGCCGATTCGTTCCTGGAGTGGGACGCCTTGCGGTGAAGTAGCCCTATCCTTAAGTCTTCGCGACTGAATGGGACAGCGCATGACGGCAGCACGCACGCCAGCAGGGGGAAATAACCTCGACCAGTGGTACGGGCACTATGCCGACCGCACCGCCGGCCTTGCTGCCTCCGAGGTTCGTGCCCTGTTCGCCGTGGCATCCCGACCCGAAGTCGTTTCTCTAGCCGGCGGCATGCCCTTTGTCTCCGCGCTGCCGCACGACCTCGTGACTGGAGCCATGGAGCGCGTCATGCGCGACAGCGGCTCGGTCGCCCTCCAGTACGGCTCCGGACAGGGGATGCCCGCACTGCGCGAACACATCCTCGAGGTCATGGCGCTCGAGGGCATCCGTGGCAGCGTCGACGACATCGTCGTGACGACGGGCTCGCAACACGCGCTCGAACTCGTCACCAAGCTCTTCATCAACCCGGGTGACGTCGTGCTGGCCGAGGGCCCAAGCTACGTCACCGCCATTGTTGTGTTCAAGTCCTACCAAGCCGACATCCAGCACGTACCGATGGACGAGTTCGGCCTGATCCCTGAGGCACTTCGTGAGCACGTTGCGCGGCTCAAGGCCGACGGCAAGACAATCAAGTTTCTGTACACCGTGCCGACCTTCAGCAACCCGGCCGGCGTGACATTGACGTGGGAGCGGCGCCTAGAGATCCTCGAGATCTGCAGGGCGAACGGCATTCTCGTGCTTGAGGACAACCCGTACGGCCTTCTCTACTTCGATGGCCAACCCCCGCACGCGATGCGCTCGGTTGAAGAAGACGGTGTCATCTATCTCGGAACCTTCTCCAAGACTCTTGCCCCGGGCTTCAGGGTGGGGTGGGTTCTCGCTCCCCACGCTATTCGAGAGAAACTCACTCTTGCGAACGAGGCCGCGGTGCTTTCGCCGAGCTCCTTCACCCAGCACGTGATCAGCGAGTACCTCTCCATGGCCGACTGGCGCGGCCAGATCGACATCTTCCGCGGCGTGTACCGCGAGCGGCGCGACGCCATCCTCACGGCCCTCGATGACTACCTGCCCGACCTGAGCTGGACCCATCCGACCGGCGGTTTCTATGTGTGGGTCACCCTGCCCGAGAACCTTGATTCCAAGTCGATGCTTCCTCGCGCGGTGAAGGAACTGGTGGCGTACACGCCCGGCACAGCCTTCTACGCTGACGGTGAGGGTCGCAGCAACCTCCGGCTCGCCTTCTGCTACCCGACGCCCGACTTCATCCGCGAAGGAATCCGTCGGCTGTCGACCGTCATCAACGGTGAGCTGGAGTTGCTCGCCACGTTCTCCCAAACCGCGCCGCTGCCCATCATGCGACCCGAGCCGTCGATGATCAACCCTCCGGCCAACCTCGGCTAATGGCCTCCCCTCGCGTACTCGTCCTCGCCGGCGGCATCTCCCACGAACGCGACGTCTCCCTGCGCTCCGGGCGCCGCGTAGCCGACAGCCTGTCGTCGCACGGCATCACGGTCGAACTGCGTGACCCGGATGCCACCCTGCTGAGCTATCTGCGCGAGTCCCGCCCCGACGTGGTGTGGCCCGCCCTGCACGGCGCCAGCGGCGAGGATGGAGCGCTCCGCGGCCTCCTGGACTTCATCGGTGTGCCCTACGTCGGGTCGCGAGCCGAGGCATCCCGGCTGGCCTGGGACAAGCCGACCGCGAAGACAATCGTTAGCCGCGCCGGGGTGAGCACGCCCCGCTCAATCACCCTGCCGCGCGACGCGTTTCGGGAGCTGGGGGCGAACAGCATTCTCGAGGAGATCCGGGACGAGTTCTCCGGGCCGCTCGTCGTCAAGCCCGCCCAGGGTGGATCCGCGCAAGGAGTGACCATGGTCGACGACCGGGCGCTGCTGCCCCGCGCGATGGTGGACGCGTACACCTACTGTGACTCGGCACTAATCGAACAGAAGATCAGCGGTACCGAAATCGCGATCGGAATCATCGACAGCGGTGACGGGCCCGTCGCGCTGCCAGCTGTCGAGATCCAGCCCCTCTCAGGCGTCTACAGTTTCGAGGCACGCTATAACGCTGGGGAGACGCGCTTCTTTATCCCCGCACGCATCGAAGTGGATGTCGCGGCTCGCGCCGAGGCAGCCGCGCTGGCCGCACACAACGCCCTCGGCCTGAGACACCTCTCTCGCGTCGACATCATCGTCGATGGTGCCGGGACCCCATGGTTTCTCGAAGCGAACGTGCTCCCCGGCCTCACCGAGACCTCGATCCTGCCCCAGGCACTTGAGGCAGCGGGGCACGACCTCGGATGGGTCTACTCGGCGCTGGCCGATGCCGCGATCGCCGAGTCGCGCGCGTAGCGCCCCGCTGCGGGGCTACTTGGCAAAGCCGGACTGGCCCAGCTCGCCCAAGATGCGGTTGAGGTCAGCAACAGTGGCGAAGTCGATGACGATCTGGCCTTTGGATGCGCCCAGGGTTACCTTGACGCGAGTGTTGAGGCGGTCGCCCAACCGCTCCGCCACCTCATCGAGTTGACCCTGGCGTTTACCCGCGACGGGCTTCACCTTCGGCGCCTTGTTGACCGCTTGCCCGGCAGCCGCCTCGGCCGCGCGCACCGAGAGCTCCTCGTTGACAATCTTGTCGGCCAGACGCTCCATCGCTGCAGTGTCTCCCGCGGAGAGGATCGCCCGGGCGTGTCCGGCAGTGAGCACACCGGCCGCGACCCGCTTCTGAACCGACGGGGGGAGCTTCAGCAGGCGAAGCGTATTAGTGATCTGGGGTCGCGAACGGCCGATGCGGCTGGCGAGCTCCTCCTGCGTGATTCCGAAATCGGCGAGGAGCTGCTGGTAAGCGGATGCCTCCTCCAGCGCGTTGAGGTTAGCTCGGTGGAGATTCTCGAGCAGGGCATCCCGAAGCATGTCTTCATCGGCGGTGTTCTTGATGACCGCCGGGATGCTCGTCAGGCCCAGCTGCTTCGTCGCCCGTAGCCTGCGCTCGCCCATGATGAGCTCGAAGTGCGGAGACTCAGTTGCCCCGGGGATCGGACGCACGACGATCGGTTGCAAGACCCCGATCTCGCGTATCGAAACGATTAGCTCGGCAAGTTCTTCTTCTCGAAAGTCCTTGCGCGGTTGCTGCGCGTTCGGAGCGATGTCGTCGGGCGCGAGGTTGGCGAGCTTGGCGCCGGGGACGGCCAAGAGCGCCTGCGGTCGGTCGGTCGGCCCCGACGGGAAGAAAACATCAACCGGTCGTTGTGAGAGCTCATCGGTTCCGGGGATGAGGGCCCCGATGCCACGACCCAACCCTGTGCGCTTTGGAGTAGCCATTACTTGGGAGCTCCACGTCGTGCGATCTCAGCGGCAGCCTCAAGGTAGGAGAGTGAGCCCGGGGAGCTCCCGTCGTACGAAATCACGCTCTGACCGTAGCTGGGGGCCTCAGAGATTCGCACCGAACGCGGAATGACTGTTGCCAGCACCTCTTTGGGAAAGTGCTCGCGAACGTCGTCGACGACCTGATTAGCGAGGTTGGTGCGGGAGTCGTACATCGTCAAGAGAATCGTTGACACCGTCAGTTTGGGGTTCAGGTGACGCTCGATCAACTTGATGTTGGTCAGCAATTGGCTCAGCCCCTCGAGTGCGTAGTACTCACACTGAATCGGGATCAGAACCTCCTGAGCCGCCACAAAGGCGTTGATCGTCAGAAGACCCAGCGACGGTGGGCAATCGATGAAGACGTAGTGATACTGCTCCTCAGACTGAGCCAGGAAGAGCTCGAGAGCTGTGCGTAGCCGCTGCTCACGAGCCACGAGGGAGACGAGTTCGATCTCTGCGCCGGCAAGGTGGATGGTCGCTGGAACACAGTAGAGGCCGTCAAACTCGGGGCTCTTTTGCACCACCCCGGCCATCGGCTCGTCGTTGATGATGACGTCGTACACGCTGACGGTCTCCGAACGGTGCTCGATCCCCAACGCGGTAGACGCGTTGCCCTGAGGGTCCAGATCGATCACGAGCACTCGGGCTCCGGCGCGAGCGAGGGATGCCGCGAGGTTGACCGTCGTCGTTGTCTTGCCGACGCCACCCTTCTGGTTAGCGACAGTGAAGACGCGTGTGTGTTCAGGGAGGGGAAGCGTCTCGGCCGCAATAGCCTGCCTGCGACGCGTCAACTCCGCCAGCTCGCGAGCGAGCGGAGTCGACTCGTCGAAAGCCGTGCCGGTCGCGGCGAGATCGCCTTCTGGATGTTTCACGTGAAACCTTCTGGGAGCTGAGGGACTGGATGCCTCAAGCGGGGTCGGTCGGGGATCAGTCCACTGTAGCCCGAAACACCCGAGTCACTTCCGGTGTGATTCCCTCGCCGAGGATGAGCGCCTCCACGTGGCTGAGGTGGGCCTTGCGGATCGCCTTCGACGCGGCATCCATCTCTTCAAGAATGCGCGAACCCTTCATGAAGATCATCTCGCCGCCCGATCGAACGAGGTGTGCTGTCGCGGGAATCAGTTTGGTCAGAGCAGTCACGGCACGCGCGGTGACCTGGTCGAGTGGCTCGCCAAGCCGCGCG
>JANOED010000278.1:0-8584 GCA_031413035.1 Leifsonia sp.
ACGAGAATGACGATGAGGTGGGGCCAGCCGAAAGCGTTGCCGAACATGATGAGCACTCCCTGACAATCGTGTTAGATCATGATACCCAGTCGGCGGGCCAGTCGCGCTGAGTGGCTTGCACGCTGGTAATCCGTCGGGCGCGCAGGATTCGCTGATCGTGCCGCGCGCGGGCTAGTTCGGCCCGGTGCGTTCGGCGTGCTTCTTCCCGAGCATGGATGTCCCCTGCCGCCGCCAGCACAGCGATGTCGGGTGCCACGTGCTCGGTCGCGCCGCCTTCGAGGAGGGAACCTCGATCTGCCAACTCGCCGAGGGCATCCATGACCTTCATGGCCTTGCGGAAGGGCACCCAGGCAGACAGGGCAAGCATCGCAAGAAGAGCCACCGCGAGGCCACCGCGAGGCCCACCCAGATCACTGGCCAGAACCACTGGGGCAACGAGACCAGATCAGTCATCGATATCTCGCGATCGCAGCGCTCGCCCATTCTTCGACTGCCGCCCGGGCCTCCGCGGGTTCAATCACGGTGGCAACTCCAGACATACTGCCGATGAGCCGCTTTAGGCCGTGATAGTGAGAGACCCGAATCGTGGTGCGCACCCGACCATCGCTGCTCGATGTCGTTGCCCCGTCGGGAATGTAGTCGGCCAAAAGGGAGGCCGCCCCAGCCGCGACGTCGATCGTCACGAGAAGGTCATCGGCCGAGCCGGCGAACAGCGTGTCGGGGAGTGCCAGATCGGACGCACCGTGGGTGATCGGCTGATCGGTCACCAGAAGATTCGAGATGCGGTCGAGCCGGAAGGTGCGCACTGCCTCGCGCAGGTGGCACCAGCCGCGTAGATACCAGTCAGCGTCGACCGATTCGACCCGCAGGGCATCAACGTGCCGATTCTCCAGTTCGCCCCGTGAGTTGAGGTAGTCGAAGACGAGTTGAACGCGCTGCTCAACGGCGTCGTGGATGAGTCGGAGCGTGTCATCCGTCTCGCTGGCCTCGACCGCCACCTGGCTGGGTTCGGCGGATGCACCTCGCGACAGTTTCGACATCAACGAGGCGATGGCGGCCCGGTCGGCATGCTCGGGCAGTGCCGAGAGGTACTGGAGGCCGGCGATGAGGGCGGCAGCTTCGCGGGCTGAGAAGCGCGGCGAGTCGTCGATAGCAACCCGGTTCGTGAGCACAATCTCGTCGCGATCTTCGAAGTCATCCCAGGAGATATCGAAGAGGTCGCCGTGCTGATACGAGGCCGTCTCTCCGGGGATGCCCGAGACGCTGATCAGGCGAACGGCTTCACGGATCTGCTCCTGGGGGACGCCGAAGTGTTCCGCGGCGCCGGCGACACTCACTCGATCGTGGTCCATCAGGTAGGGCACGAGTGACAACAGGAATGCGAGCTTGTCTTGTGCCTTCTGTGGTTGCGCGCGCTCAGCCATGATCGGCCACCGTCCGTTCGAGCCGGGACCGTACGGCGTCACGAAGCTCAGCCGGCGCCAGCACGAGCACCTCGGGACCGAAGCCCACGAGCTCATCGGCGAAGATTGCAGTGTCGGTGTAATGCAGTTCTAGCGCCCCGGATGCCGCGACCACTGCCCCCCGACGCTTGCCCAACCGGGTGGCGGCATCCGATCCCGGCTCAACCTCGATCACCGCGGTGTGCCGCGCCCAGACCTCTTCAAGGCCGGACAGGGCTCGTGCGGACTGATCTGCTGATGGTGCGGGGAAGGTCTGAGGGGTCGTGCTGACTGCACTCACGATGCGACGAAGCAGAAAGGTCTTGGTCGTGCCCGTGTCGATCTCGTCGGCGTACAGGTGCCACCGCCCCTGGTGCTGAACGAGAGCAAGCGGAGCAACTTGGCGCAGCCTCGGCTCCTGCTCCCCCGGCTTCAGGTACGCGAATTGCACGACCACGTGCCGCTCGAGCGCAGCGCTCAGGGGCTCGAATGCGGCATCCCGAATGCGAACCCGCGGAGCGTAACCGATCACGGGCTCGGTTGCTGCGACTCCGAGGGACCGCAGCTTGATGATCGCGCGTCGTGAGGCTCCGGAGAGAGAACCCTCCCGCCAGACCCTTGCAGCGAGACCGAGCAAAGTAGTCTCCTCTGGCGAGAAGATAATGTCGGCGGGCAGCTCGTATTCGCCTCGTGGAATCCGGTAGCGGAGGTTCTGGTTGTTGCCCGGCTGAGCCGGGTCATCGATGGTCTCGAGGGGCACGCCGAGTTCACGAATATCGTCTTTGTCACGCTCGAACTGGCGCTCAAGATTCGCATTGTCGCCAGAGTGGGAGTACTTCTGGCTGTATCCCTGAACGGTAGACAGGATCTCGTTCTTGGTGAGACCTGAATCGGTCGCCAGAAGCGCGAGCACAAGACTGAAGAGTCGCTCTTCGACCGGAACTCTCGCAGTTGCGCTTGTTGGGGGCACGTGCGCCTCCGCGTTAGATGATGCCGAGAATATCGAACACGACAACGATCGTGTCGCCCTGAACGACTCCTTCGGGCTCGGTACCAGCCGGGTAGCCGTCTGCCGGAGCGACAATCACGATGACTTGCGAACCAACCTTCTGGCCGATCAATGCATCCGCCCAGCCAGCCGGAAGACCATTGGGATCGCCCGCTGAGCTTGCCGCGGTGACATTGATGGGACTGCCGTTGTCCCAGCTCGAGAAGAAGATGGACTCGGTTTCCCAAACGAGTCCGGTCATGTGGATGACGACGGTATCGCCCTCCTCCACAATCGGCCCGTTGCCCAGCTTCAATACCGCGAAGTTCGAAGCGCTCGGGGTTGGCCCGCTGGCGAAGGTGAAACCGGGCTGCCCGTTAGGGGCAAGCGCAATTGACGGGAATCCGCTCGGCGCAAGTTGATCAACTCCAGTGGCTCGGCCGGGGAGAACTCGCTGCACGTCGAACACCAGCACGATTGCGTCGTCAGCCTTGGCGCCACTCGCCGCTGGGTCAGCTGTAGGGAAGGCTTCGCCGAACGTGATCGTCGCGGCGACCCGGGACCCTACGGCGGTGCACTCGAGTAGTACTCCCAGCGGATCCACCTGAGCAATAGTGCGCCTCACCGGGGCGGTCGAGTCGTAACTTGAGGAGGTGATGATCTCGCCGGTTTCACCGAGCAGCGCAGTTACTTGGAAGTCGACGACGTCCCCTTCGCGGGCGACGGCACCCTCACCAATAATCAGTTCGCTGGCTTCGGCCGCCTCGGTGATGAGTGGGGTCGGGAAGCTCGCCTTCGGGTCCTTTCCGAAGGTTCCGTTCGCCGACACGAGTTCGGAGTTCGGCCCCGGCGCGACTTGCGGCGTGCACGAGTCAGAGGGGAAAGCTGTGCAGGCAGACAGAGAAACGACGAGGCCTGCGGTTATCACGATTGCCGGGAGCTTGCGCACGAACACTCTTTCCTTCAGACGGGACACCGCGAACACTCTACTCGTCGTGCGGCCCGGGTTCTCGCGCCGCGGCCTGTGCCGCCGCCTGCGCTTCCCGGCCCGCTTTACGCAGAGCCTTGTCGCTGGCGACACGTTCACCCAGCGCGCCCGGAGTCCATACCTCGACATCTTCGTCGGAATAGTCCGACTTCGATGCGCGACGCTTCAATGCCGGGAGCACGGCGTTGGGCGCGAGTCGGCGAGCGGTGATCAGAAACCCGGTGTGCCCAATCATTCGATGATCGGGTCGCACAGCGAGACCTTCGACGTGCCAGGTGCGCACCAAAGTCTCACTCGACTGTGGGTCGGTGAACTGGCCGGTGCCGCGAATCGCTTCAGCAACCCGCGAGAGTTGAGTGACCGTGGCGACGTAGCAGACGAGTACGCCTCCGGGAGTGAGGGCGGTTGCGCAGGCATCAAGGCATTCCCACGGGGCGAGCATGTCGAGAATGATGCGGTCGACCGAGCCATCCTCAACGGACGCACCAAGCTCTATCTGCAGGTCGCCCACGACGACAGACCAGTTGCTGGGCTCCGCTCCGAGGAAGGCGGCAACGTTACCGCCCGCGACCGCGGCGAACTCGTCGCGACGCTCGAACGAGACGAGCCGACCGGAGGGACCAATTGCTCGCAGCAGCCACAGCGAGAGCGCGCCCGATCCCACGCCGGCCTCGACCACTGTTGCGCCGGGGAAGATGTCGGCCTGACCGACGATCTGTGCGGCATCCTTCGGGTAAATGATCGCGGCCCCTCGGGGCATTGACATGACGAAGTCGGTCAGGAGGGGGCGTAGGGCGAGGTACTCGATGTCGTTGGTCGATACGACGACCGAGGCATCCGGTTGGCCGATGATGAGGTCGTGGCTCAGTACGCCGCGGTGGGTGTGAAACTCGCCGCCGCCGGGTTCGAGCGTGATCGTGTTGAGCCGACCCTTGGGCCCAGTCAGCTGCACACGGTCACCCGCGCGGAACGGTCCGCTTTGGCGACGAATGACTTCGGTCACGGGTGACCCGCGGTTGCCAGTAGCGCGGACAGGTCTGCCAAGGTTCGACCTTCCAGAGTCGGCCAGAGCACAGTCGCAGTACCCTCCTGAATGGGCACGATGAACGGAACTCCGACGACAATGGCACCCGCAGCTGCTGCCGAGGCAATGCCCGGCTCGGAATCTTCGATCGCGACGCACCGCACAATATCGACGCTCAACGCCTCGGCTCCACGAAGGTAAGGCTCTGGATGCGGCTTGCTGTTCACGACATCCTCCCCAGCAATGACCGCGTCGAAACCCACAAAGCCCAGGCGGTCGGCGATGTGATGGGCCATCCGACCGATCGACATTGTGACGAGGGCGGTGGGGATGCCTGCCTCACGGATCTCGGTCAAGAGTTCGCGGGCACCTGGGCGCCACGGAATGCCGAACTCGACGAGCTGTTCGAGCACGCGGTCGGTCAGGCGATCGATGATCTCGTCTTCAGAAAGCGTGACGCCCTTGGCCTGAATAATCCGGGCCGAGTTCCAGAGGCCCGAGCCGACCAGCTGCATCGCTTCCTCATGCGTCCAGTCGCCGCCAAAGTCGTGGATGAGCTCAGTTTCGGCTGAAATCCAGTAGGGCTCGGTGTTGACGAGTGTGCCGTCCATGTCCCACAGAACGGCGGCAGGGAGGTTAGCGGGGTGGCTATGGGTCACAAGCGACAATCGTAGTTCTATCCTTGAGGGAGGGTTCGCGGGCACCCGCGTGACCCACTAGGGAGAAAAGTGACCGGTAACGGCTTCGCGAAGGGGCGACTTCTTGTCGTCGCGTTCGAGGGCTGGAACGACGCAGGCGAGGCGGCGAGCGGTGCGGTTCGCTCCCTCAAGGATGTCCTCGACCTTTACCCGATCGCCGAAGTTGACCCCGAGGACTACTTCGATTACCAGTTCAATCGCCCCCAGATTGCCAACGATGACGATGGTTCGCGCCAGCTCATTTGGCCCAGCGTCACGATTTACGGTCCAACCCAGCCCAACTCAGACCCCGAGTCGCGTGTCTACCTGCTGCTCGGAACTGAGCCTTCCCGCGGGTGGAAGACGTTCACTCGCGAGATTCTCGACGTGGTTGAGGCCAACGACATCACCTCGATTATCTTCTTGGGTGCCATGCTTGCCGATGTTCCGCACTCCCGGCCGATCTCGGTGTTCACGAGTAGCGAGAACAGCGCGGTGCGGGTAGACCTCGAGATTGAGCGAAGCGGCTATGAAGGACCGGTTGGTATTCTCTCCGTTCTCGCTGACGCCGCCGAGAAGTCCGGGGTCTCAACCATGTCGATCTGGGCCTCGGTTCCGCACTACGTGCACAACGCACCCTCACCCAAGGCAACGCTCGCGATCGTTGACAAGCTTGAGGAAATCATCGACGTGACGATCCCCCGCGGTGACCTCGTGGCCGAGGCGGCCGCGTGGGAGAGCGGAATCGACGCGCTCGCTGGGGACGACGACGACATGGCGTCGTACATTGAGCAGCTTGAGCAGGCCAGAGACACCGTTGACTCCCCAGAGGCCAGCGGCGAGGCGATTGCGCAAGAGTTCGAGCGCTATCTCAGGCGCGGTGACCGGCCTGACTCTGGTGCCGCGGGTGACGAACCCTGGCGGCCTGCTCCGTAAGTTAGAGGCGGATACGCCTATAGCGGGCTCAGGATGCCGAGCGACAGCAGCACGATCAGCACAGCACCCAGCACAATGCGGTAGATCACGAACGGCAGAAACGATCGCGTCGTGATGTAGCGCATGAGGAACGCAATGACGGCGTAGCCCACCAGGAAGGCGACCACAGTCGCGACCGCGGTCTCGGCGTACCCGAAGGTACCTTCAGTCGGATCGGTGATGCTCTGGTAGAGCTCGTAGAGCCCGCTACCGAAGACTGCGGGAATCGCGAGGAGGAACCCGTAGCGCGCGGCGGCGGTTCGGGTGTAGCCGAGCAATCGCCCTGCAGTCATGGTGGAGCCCGAACGTGAGACGCCGGGAATCAGGGCGAGCATCTGAGCCAGACCGATGATGATGCCGTGGCCGTAGGTCATTTCGGTAATTTCACGTGTGCGTTTGGCGAGCAGGTCGGCGAGCCCGAGGATGATCCCGAACAGGATGAGCACGATCGCGACCAGCCACAGCGAGCGGAAGGTTGACCGGATTGTGTCTTGCAGCAGGAACCCCACGATCACGATCGGGATCGTGCCGATGATGATGAGCCAACCGAGACGAACGTCGGGATCGTCTTTCGGCACGATGTCGGCATGGGCACCCTTGCTGGCGCCGAAGTGCCGGAACCATCGGCTGATGATGCGCGCAATATCTTTGCGGAAGTACAGGATCACCGCGAGCTCGGTTCCGATCTGCGTGATCGCGGTGAAGGTGGCACCCGGATCTGTTGCCGATGGCAAGAACTCCCCGACAATGCGCAGGTGAGCGCTGGAGGAAATCGGCAAGAACTCCGTCAGGCCCTGCACCAGGCCGAGGATGATCGCCTCGATGAATCCCACCCGTGAACTCCTTGGCGCCTAGTACCTGAGCAACAGGTCGCCGAGAACCTGCCTGCCAAACACTAATGCGTCGAGTGGCACGCGCTCGTCGACACCATGGAACATCGCGGCGAAGTCGAGCTCGGCGGGCAATTGGAGCGGCGCGAAACCGTAGCCGGTGATGCCGAGCTTCGAGAGCGCCTTGTTGTCTGTGCCGCCCGAGAGCAGGTATGGCAGCACTGGCGCACCAGGGTCGTGGGTGGTCAGTGTGCCGATCATCGCGTCGACTAGGGGGCCTTCAAAGGCATTCTCCAGCCCAACATCACGATGCATAACGACGATTTCGATCTCGTCTCCGATGAGCGCGCGAACCTCGGCGAGCACCGCGTCCTCCTGGCCGGGCAGGGTGCGGATGTCGATGAGCGCCTCAGCGAGGTCGGGAATCACGTTGTGCTTGTACCCGGCCTTCAGCAGCGTTGGATTGCTCGTGGTGCGCAGCGTCGCCTGCAGGAAACCGGCAGCCGTGCCGGTCGACAGCACGAGCTCGTCCGGTCCCACCCCGGTCGGATCGACCTCCATGATGCGCGCGAGTTCGGCGATCAACAGCTCGGTGGTCGCGGTCAGCCGCACCGGCCAGTTCTGACGCCCGAGAATTGCGACGGCCTCGGCGAGTTTCGTGACTGCGTTGTTCGGGATGACGCGGCTCCCGTGAGCCGCAACCCCGCGTGCCACGAGCTTGATCCACACCAGCGCCTTCTCACCCGTTTGCAGCAGGTAAGACCGGGTGCCGTTGAGGTACACGGAGTAGCCGCCCACTTCGCTGATCGCTTCGGTGGCGCCTGCAAACAAGTCGGGTCTGGTGTCGACGACGTAATGGGAACCGAACACTCCCCCGTTCTCCTCGTCAGAGAAGAACGCGATGATGAGGTCGCGAGCGGGAAGTTTTCCCGAGCCGAGGATGTCCCCGAGCGCCGTGATGATCATGGCGTTCATGTTCTTCATGTCGACCGCGCCGCGCCCCCACAGCATTCCGTCGCGAATCACCCCGCCGAACGGGTCAACCGACCAGTTCGTGGGGTCGGCTGGGACGACATCGGTGTGCCCGTGTACGACGAGAGCCGGCTTGGTGCGGTCGGCTCCCTCGACGCGAGCGATGACGCTGGTGCGACCGGTCGCGGCATCCACGTACTCGGTGGTCAGACCCATGGTCTCAAGCAGGTCGCCCAAATACTCCGCGGCGTCAGTCTCACCGTTCGACCGACCCTCACCGAAATTGGTCGTATCGAAGCGGATGAGCTCCTGCGCGATGCGGGCAGTCTCGTCGATCGGCTCGGTCACAGTGACCACCGTACCCGGTCGCACCGGCCGCGAATCGGGCCGTGGAGCCGTGCTATTCTCGTACGTCGGCGGTTCTGGTTCAGAATCGCTACTGCGCGCGGATGGCGGAAATGGCAGACGCGCTAGCTTGAGGTGCTAGTGCCCGTATAGGGCGTGGGGGTTCAAGTCCCCCTTCGCGCACAGACAGCAAAAGCCCCCGAGATCAACGACCTCGGGGGCTTTTCGCGCAGATCCGCATGCCGTGGGGCTACTCCTTGCCCGCCCGCTTGTAGGCCGGTTCGCCATACGAAGCGGTGACGAGAATCGGGATGTGGTCGCTCGAGCCCCGGCCGAGTGTCTC
>JANOED010000279.1:0-2058 GCA_031413035.1 Leifsonia sp.
TGGTCGGCGCGGGTTCCGAGCTGGGCGTGCTGCCCTGTCCCGGCCGCGGGAGTCCTTCGCGAGCCACCCTAGCCCCGCTTCGCGTTGATCGACTCGACGAGTTGTGGCACGACCGTGAAGAGGTCGCCCACGATGCCAAAGTCGGCGATCTCGAAGATGGGGGCGTCGGCATCCTTGTTGATGGCGACGATCGTCTTCGCGGTCTGCATGCCGGCGCGATGCTGGATCGCGCCCGAGATGCCGACCGCGATGTACAAGCGCGGCGACACCGTCACGCCCGTCTGCCCAACCTGGAACGATGCTGGCACGTAACCCGCGTCCACTGCCGCCCGGGATGCCCCGACCGCAGCGCCGAGCGCGTCTGCCAGTTGCTCGACCACTGCGAAGTTCTCGGCGGAGCCAACCCCTCGGCCGCCGGACACTACGGTCTTCGCCCCACGCAACTCGGGGCGCTCCGATGCCTTCACCACGGCCTCGTAGCTCACGACCTCCACGTCACGCTTGCCGCTCGCCGGCACGTCGAGCTTCTCGACGGTCGGCTTCTGCGCCCCGGCGCGCGCCTCGACGGCGCCCTGTCGAATCGTCGCGACCAGGGTTCCGGATGTCGCGGCCGAGTCCACGAGGAATGCCCCGCCGTACACCGAGTGGTGAGCGACCGGCCCCTCCTCATCGCGGGAGACGGACACCACGTCGACCGCGAGAGCAGATCCGGTGCGAGCCGCTAGGCGCGCGGCAACATCGCGGCCCTGACTCGAGCTCGAGATGAGCACAGCGTCGGGCGAGACGGTCGCGACAGCTGCGGCGAGGGCATCGACAACCGGAGCTACGAGGGTCGAGCCCGCGGGCAGGTCAGCAACCAAAACGCGAGCAGCACCAAGCTCGCCAGCGCGCCCAGCCGCCGCGGACGACGATCCGGTCGGCGCGACGATGAGGGCAACAGGGATGCCGATCGTCGAGGCCGCGCCGAGGAGTCCGGCCGCACTCGGCAGCACCTCGCCGGCCGGGGAAACCTCGATAA
The DNA here is from genome assembly GCA_031413035.1 of Leifsonia sp. Classification (GTDB taxonomy): domain Bacteria; phylum Actinomycetota; class Actinomycetes; order Actinomycetales; family Microbacteriaceae; genus Rhodoglobus. The sequence goes on from JANOED010000279.1 coordinate 1,019, forward strand.
GTACGAGGATGGGAGTTGAGTTCTCAGTCATGGCGATAGGTCCCGTGGTCAGATCAGCTGGTTCTTGGCGAGGAACTCGGCCAGTTGAACACCGGCATCCCCCTCGTCGACGATGGTGATGCCCGCGGTGCGAGCCGGTCGCTCAGCGACGCTGATGACGATCGATCGAGCCTCGTCGCCGGGAGCAAAGCCGAGGTCCGCAAGGCTCATCGTCTCGAAGGGCTTCTTCTTGGCCGCCATGATGCCCTTGAAGCTGGGGAATCGGGCATCCGGCAACCCCTCGGTGATCGACGCGACCGCAGGCAGGGTGGCGCGAACCGAATAGGTTCCGACTTCGGTATCGCGGCGGCCAGCAATCTGATCGCTAGTGAGCTCCACCGAACTGAGTTCCGTCGCGGCGGGCAGGTCGAGCAGCTCGGCGATCATTGAGGGGATGACCGCTCCGCCGCCATCTGTTGAGACGTTGCCGGCGAGCACTAGGTCGAAGCCGACCCGGGTCAGGGCAGCGGCAAGCACCGCAGCCGTCAGAGTTGTGTCTGCCCCGACGAGCGCGTCATCGAGGATCTGCACCGCGCTGTCGACGCCCATCGCGAGAGACTTGCGGATGGTGGTCGACGCGGAAGCGGGGCCCATTCCGAGCGCTACGACCTCGGTTCCGGGGTTCGCGTCTGCATACGTCAGCGCAACCTCGACCGCTCGCTCACTGATCTCATCGAGAACGAGTTCTCCGGCACCGCGTTCGAGCAGGCCCGTTTCCAGATTCAGGCGACGGTCCCCCCACGTGTCCGGAACCTCTTTGACCAGAACGACGATCTTCATGCAACCCCTTTCAACCGAGATCAAGTCTACGGTGACCTCCTAGGCTTGCGGCATGTACCAGCTGCGTCGCCCCGCCGCCGCGCTGCAGCCGTTCGTCGAGCACTACTGGTTCGTCACACACCCGGATGGAGAGCCGGTGCAGTTGCGGGTGGAGGTCTTTGTCGACGGTCGCGCGGACCTCATTGTCAATCACGGTGTTTCCTACCTCCGCGAGGTCATCG
>JANOED010000280.1:0-3583 GCA_031413035.1 Leifsonia sp.
CCATGTCGCGCATGTCGTTCATGTCGTTGCGGAACTGAAGCGTTCGCTCGATCCCCATGCCGAAGGCGAAACCCTGATACACCTCGGGATCGATGCCGGCGGCCAGCAGCACGTTGGGGTTGACCATGCCGCATCCCCCCCCACTCGACCCACCGTGCGCCGCCCTTGGCGTTCGGCTGCCAGACATCCATCTCTGCGCTCGGTTCGGTGAACGGGAAGTAGTTGGGGCGCAGGCGAATCTGGGCGCCCTCTCCGAACATCGCCCGCGCGAGGTGCTCGAGTGTGCCGCGCAGGTGCGCCATCGTGAGTCCGGTGTCGATCGCGATTCCCTCGATCTGGTGGAAGACCGGGGTGTGCGTGGCGTCGAGCTCGTCTTTGCGGAAAACCTTGCCGGGAGAAACCACATACACCGGCAGCTGGCGCTCAAGCAACGAGCGAATCTGCACCGGGCTAGTCTGCGTGCGCAGCAGCAGGTGGGAATCGATCGGGTCGACGAAGAAGGTATCCTGCGTGCCGCGGGCGGGGTGATCCTCGTCCATGTTCAGGGAGTCGAAGTTGAACCACTCGTTCTCAAGCTCGGGGCCCTCCGCGACCTCCCAGCCCATCCCGACAAAGATGTCGGCCATCTGCTCCATGAGGAGGCTAAGGGGATGCCGTGCACCGGTGCGCCAGCGGGTTGCCACCGCCGTGACATCCACCGCCTCAGCTTCGAGCCGCTCGTTCTCCTCGACGACCGCTAGTTCCGCCTCGCGCTCAGAGATCAACTGGGCAACTTTGGCGCGCGCCTGACCCACAAGCTTGCCCGCGGCAGCGCGGTCCTCAGCCGGAACGGACTTGAGGCTCGCATTGAGCAACGCGAGTGGCGACGACTCCCCCGCGTGTGCGGTGCGGGCGGCACGAAGTGCGGCCATGGTCGTTGCCGACGTGATGGCTGCGAGCGCGGCATCAGTAGCGGCGGTGACAGTGCGGTCAGTTATCGGCGTGGAGTCGGGCACAAGTAACGAGTTTAGTGCGGGCTTAGTCGCCCACCCGAACCCAGGGATGGAGACCGAACGTCACCTCGGATACCAGTTGAAGATCGGGGTCGCCATCGACAATGTCAGTGAACTCAAGCGACCCGTCGGCGAGAATCGCGATTGTCGCCGTGGTGATCTCGGTCGGGTCATCCCCCCAGTAGTGCGTGTACAGGGTGCCTTCGATAGTGAACTCACCCACGCCACCGGGATTAGCCAAGGGCTTGTCTGATGTCTGATCGTAGATCCACGTTCCGTCGTCGAATGTCCAGTAGTACAAACCGGCGTACTCAGCGATAATCGCGGCATCGGTGACACCTGCCGCCAATAACTCGTCTTCCGTGATCGTCACTTCGTACAACCCGTTGATGTCGGATACGTCGATTGGAGTGAGCGACTCGACGACGGTCGTTGGCGCGGGAGTCTGATCGACGACAGTTGTGCATCCGGCGAGGGCCATCGCCAACACGATCAGGAGTCCCCCCACAGCTGGCTTTGCGCTCATGGGGGAAGTGTCTCACCGCACGCGCGGGATGTCCACAGATTCAGCTGCGCTGCGCGACAGTGCCCATGATTCGCTCAGCTGCGCTGCGCGAATGCACTTTCGTAGAGGCAGACGGATGCCGCTGTCGCCAAGTTCATCGACTCGGCGTGTCCATAGATGGGAACCGTGATGACCCAGTCCGCGAGCGCGTAGTGCTCGTCGCTCAGCCCGTGCGCCTCGTTGCCGAACAACCACGCCGTTGGGGCCGACAGTGCACCGGCCTTGCGCGCCGCGAGCAAATCCGCTCCCTTAACGTCGGCGGCAATGACCTGAAGACCGACAGCCTTGACGCGCTCCACAACACTCTCCAACTCGTTGTCAACGGCGACAGGCACATGAAATATCGAGCCGGTCGTCGAGCGCACGACCTTGGGGTTGTAGGGATCGACACTTCGACCCGAGAAAATCACGGCATCCGCACCTGCCGCATCTGCCGCCCGGATGATCGTGCCCGCGTTGCCCGGGTCACGCACCTCCTCCAGGATGGCGATGAGCTTAGGCTCTGCGCTCAGGATGTCTTTGAGGGAGGTGGAGAACTGCCGACAGACGGCAATGACGCCCTGCGGCGTCACGGTATCGGCCATCGCTTCGAGCACCTGCTCCGTGACGAACTCGACCTCGAGGTCGACGCGCGCTGCCGCGGTTGCAATCTCTGAATGACGCTCGAGCGCGCGCCGGGTCGCAAAGAGATCGACGATGAGCTCGGGACGAAAGGTTAGGGCCTCAGCGACTGCTTGCGGTCCCTCCAAGAGAAAAAGCCCGGTCTGTGACCGGGCTTCTCTCTTGGCAAGCTTCGCCACTGCGCGTACCCGAGGGGAACGCGGGTTGTCGATCATGCCGACAGCCTATTGCGGCAAGCTGAACGCAGCCTTTCGGCGCGCTGAATGGGTACTACGCGCTGACCTTCGGTGCGCTCGTGTCCGCCGGCAGGGCAGCCTTCGCCGTCGCAACGATCGCGGCGAAGGTGGCGGGCTCGGTGACCGCGAGATCGGCGAGGATTCGGCGGTCGACCTCAATGCCCGCAAGGTTCAGACCCTGAATGAGACGGTTGTAGGTCAGCCCGTTGGCGCGTGATGCGGCGTTGATGCGCTGGATCCACAGGCGACGGAAGTCACCTTTGCGCGCACGACGGTCACGGTAGGCGTAAACCAGAGAGTGAGTAACCTGCTCCTTCGCCTTGCGGTACAAGCGCGAACGCTGCCCACGGTAGCCGGATGCGCGCTCGAGGATAACGCGACGCTTCTTGTGGGCATTGACCGCCCGCTTTACTCTTGCCATTTTCTTCTGTCCTGACCTTTACTTGCTCGAGCTCACTTGCCCAGGAGCTTCTTGATGACCTTGGCGTCCTGCGGAGCGAGGACCGTTTCCTGGTTGAGCTTGCGCTTCTGCTTCGCGCTCTTGACTTCCAGGTTGTGTCGCAGGCCAGCCTGCTGCTTCATGACCTTGCCGCTACCGGTCAGCTTGAAGCGTTTCTTGGCACCTGAGTGCGTCTTCTGCTTAGGCATCCTTATCCTCTTTCTGTGGAGCTCGGGGGGCGGGTTTTCCCGCCGCCACAACTGTGGGGCCGGCGGCTTTCGTAGCCGGGGCTTTGGGTGCTGCCGGAGCAGCAGCCTTCGGGCTCGGCGCCTTGGGTGCTGCCGCCTTAGCCGTCTTGGGCGCTGGTGCCTTGGGGGCCGCGGGAGCAGCCTTCGGTGCTGCCGGAGCAGCTGCCTTCGGTGTGGCCGGCGCCGCAGCTTTCGGAGCGGCCGGTTCAGCAGATTTCGCGGCTGCCGCGGTGGACTTCGGTGCCGGGGCCGCTTTCGGCTCGACTACTGGTGCCGCGGCAGCAACGGGGGCTGACGCCGGCGCTGACGCTGGAGTAGCGGGTGCCGCAGTGCGTGCCTTCGGGCTGTTTGCTGCCTTCCGCGCCTCGGCCTCGGCCTTCGCCGCCGCCTTGGTCTTGTGCGGACCGATCACCATGACCATGTTGCGGCCATCGATCATGGGGGTCGACTCGACCGAGCCGAACTCGGCAACATCCTCAGCA
>JANOED010000281.1:0-16448 GCA_031413035.1 Leifsonia sp.
GACCCCCGCATCGGCCGGATGATCCTCGCCGGCGCCGAGCTGGGCTGTCTACGTCAGGTCCTCGTCATCGCGGCGGCGCTCAACATCCAGGATCCGCGGGAACGCCCGCGCGAGGCGCAGCAGAAGGCCGACGATCTGCACCGGCGGTTTCGCGACGAGCGCTCCGATTTCATCGGCCTCCTCCGCCTCTGGGAATTTGCCAAGGAAGCGGAGCGCAAGGGGACATCGAATCTGCGACGCGTCTGCAGGGATAACTTTCTGTCGTTTCTTCGTATTCGCGAGTGGGGTGAGGTTCATCGTCAGATCGAGGACATCGTTCGCGAGCTTCGGCTCGACACGCCTGCTGCGGTGAAGGGGAGCGAGGATGCGCTGCATCGTGCGCTCATCACCGGTCTGCTCTCCAAGATAGGAAACTGGAAACCCGATCAGAGAATGTATATCGGGGCCAAGCAAACCCGTTTTGCGATTCATCCTTCTTCGTCGCTGGCCAAGAAACCGCCCGCCTGGATCATGGCCTTCGAGCTGGTCGAGACCTCGCAGCTGTTCGCGCGAACGGCCGCCAAGATCGCACCGGAGTGGCTGATCGACGCCGCGCCCCACCTGGTGAAGCGCAGCTACTCCGAGCCGCACTGGGAGAAGCGCCAAGGGTCAGTGGTCGCGTACGAGCGCGTGACGCTCTACGGGGTGCCGATCATCCCGAAGCGCAGGGTGCAGTTCTCGAAGATCGATCCCGCTTACGCGCGTGAGTTGTTCATCCGTCACGCACTGGTCGAGGGCGAGTGGGACATCGAACGCCTCGACAAGCGCCTGAGCGCCTTCGATCGCGCGAACCGCGCGCTGAGACGCGAACTTGCCGACCTCGAGGAACGTACCCGGCGCCGCGACATCCTGTACGACGATGAGGCGGTCTTCGAGTTCTATTTGCGTCGAATACCGGCGACGGTGGCATCCAGCCGCGACTTCGAGACGTGGTGGAAGAAGGCCCGCCTCGAGACTCCCGAACTGCTGACCATGACGGCGGTCAACCTCATGCCCGACGACGCCCCCGAAGTCGACGAGGAGGCATTTCCTAGCACGTGGACTCAGGGCGACCAAACCCTCGCGCTGAGCTACCGTTTCGAGCCGGGTGCCGAGGATGACGGGGTCACTGTGGCAGTTCCGCTGCCTCTGCTCGCGGGCTTACAGTCCGACGGGTTCGACTGGCAAGTTCCGGGACTGCGCGAGGAGCTCGTGACAGCGCTCATAAAGTCGCTGCCGAAGCAGATTCGCAAGAACGTGGTGCCCGCCGCCGACTGGGCTCGGCGGCTGCTGGCGGCGCTGCCGGTGGTCAGCACGGGAGCGCTTACCGAGGTACTCGCTCGGGAGATCACCACCCAGACCTTTGCTCCGGTGTCGGCCACGGACTTCGAGCTAGATCGGGTGCCCCTGCATTTGCGCATGACTTTCGCGGTCGTCGACGAAAAGGGCAAGCGGATGGCATCCGGCAAGGCACTTAGCGCACTCCAGGCGAGCCTCAGGCCCGCGGCCCGTGAGAGTGTGGCGCGGGCCGTCGATACCGCTGCGCCGCGTGCCGAGAACCGAGTCGAGCGCACGGGCCTGCTGACCTGGGATTTCGACAGTCTCGATCGGATCCGCGACACCAGCCACGGCGGTAACACTATTCGGGCCTACCCCGCTCTCGTCGACGACGGTAAGACGGTGTCGATTCGGTTGCTCGGCACCCCGGCCGATCAAGCCCTAGCCCACCGGGCTGGCGTTCGGCGACTCCTGCTTAACGCGATCCCCTCCCCCACCGGCTACGTTCAGGAGCACCTCACCACGCAAGAGAAGCTCGTGCTTGCCCAGAGTCCGTACCGCACGACAGCCGAGCTGTTCGACGACTGCATGATCGCCTGCATCGATGAGGTGGTCGGTGACGCCGAGCCGTGGACGCGTGCAGAGTTCGAGACCCTGCGGGATGCCGTGTCGGCGACGATCGTTAACTCACTCTTCGAGACGGTCGCCCTCGTCTCCCGTATCGTCGGTGCCGGGCGTGACGTCGATCGCGCAATCAAGTCGGCCACGAGTATCGCCCTTATCGCGCCGCTCGGCGATGCACGGCGCCAATTCGATGCGCTCGTGCATCCGGGCCTCGTCGCCCGGGCCGGTCTGAACCGGCTGCGAAGATACCCCGTCTATTTGGAGGGGATCAAACACCGTATCGCCCGATTGGCAGACAACCCGGGCCGAGACCGCGTGTGGATGGCAGAGGTGCTCGAGGCCGAGCAACGCTACACATCGGCCGGCGGCAGCCTGCCCCTTGCCCCCGATTCCGAGCCTCGGATCGCCAAGGCACGCTGGATGCTCGAAGAACTGCGGCTCTCGCTCTTTGCTCAGCACCTCGGTGCCGACGGGCCGGTCAGTCTGCAACGGATCACCAAGGTTCTCGCCGAGGCATGAGTCGATTCTGCGCTGCCCCCGACAGCCGATAGCCTGTGGGAGTTCCCGAACCCTCGACGAGGAGAGTACCCGTGCCCAAGACCACCCCTGCTCGCACCGTCTCGGCTGAGATCGCGCGTTCGTGGCTCTTGGTGCCCGCGACGAAGCCCGAGCTTTTCGATGCCGCGGAAAGCTCACGAGCAGACCAGATCATTCTTGACGTCGAGGATGCTGTTGACCCGCGGCTCAAGCCGAAAGCACGAGAAGACGTCGCGAGCTGGCTCGCCGGGGGCGGCAGCGCGTGGGTGCGCATCAACGACCGCACCACCGAATATTGGTCTGGGGATGTCGATGCCCTCGTAGGTCTTCCCGGCCTCCGAGGCGTCATGCTCGCCAAGACCGAGGCCGCCGAGCACGTCTCCGAGACCTTTGACCGTTTGCGCGGCTCGACCCCGGTAATCGCGCTCGTGGAGTCGGCTCTGGGCATTGAGGAGGCCGCCTCCATCGCGCGGGCGCGCGGCGCATACCGCCTCGCCTTCGGCAGCGGTGATTACCGCAGAGACACCGGCACGAGTTCCGACGACCTCGCGATGGCCTACCCGCGATCACGACTCGTCGTTGCCAGTCGGGTTGGCAACCTTCCCGGCCCGATCGACGGGCCTACGGTAGGTACGAGCCACCCCGTACTACGAGAGCAGGGCGCCATGGCAGTCGCCCTCGGTATGACCGGCAAGCTGTGTCTCGACACCGACCAGTTGCCGATCATCAACGAGGTCATCAGCCCCACCCGGTCGGATGTGGCCTGGGCGCGGGAGTTCCTCGATGACTTCGAGGCCCGCGGCCGGGTCATCCGCGATGGCAGCGACCTCCCCCGTCTAGGCAGGGCAGAAAAGATCGACAAGCTGGCGCGCGCATTCGGGGTCGAGCCGGCCTGACCTGCCCGCTCGCGCGCCGCCGGGGTTACGCTGGAGGCATGTCAACGGCTGTCATTGTGGATGCCCTGCGCACCCCATCCGGACGCGGAAAGCCCGGCGGCGCGCTCTCCGACCAGCACCCGGTCGACCTGCTCGGGACGGTGCTGCGCGAACTCGTCGCACGCAACGACCTCGACCCCGCCCTGATCGACGACGTGATCGCCGGATGCCTCGCACAGGTCGGCGAACAGTCGGTCAACATCGCTCGCAACGCGGCGCTCGCGGCAGGTTTCCCCGTGTCGGTGCCCGGAACCACGATCGACCGGCAGTGCGGTTCGAGCCAGCAGGCCACGGCCTTTGCTGCGCAGGGCGTGATTGCGGGCGCGTACGACGTCGTTATCGCGTGTGGGGTCGAACTGATGAGTAAGTACCCGATCGGGTCAGCATCTCTTGGGTCTGACAACTGGGGGCCGCTGGTGCGGTCCCGGTTTCCTGAGGGACTCGTCGGCCAAGGAATCTCCGCCGAGCTCATCGCCGCGCGGTGGAACCTGAGTAGGGAGGCGATGGACGAGTTCGCTGCACGATCGCACCATCTTGCGGCCGCGGCATCGTTCGACAAGGAGATCCTGCCCATCGGCGACCTCGTCACTGACGAGACGATCAGGCCGAGCACGACCGCGGAGGGCCTCGCCGGGCTCGCTCCGGCGTTCCTCGACGACGCGATCGCGAAACGCTTCCCAGAGATCGAATGGAGAATTACTGCGGGCAACTCCTCGCCGCTCACCGACGGCGCTTCGGCTGTCCTCATCATGAGCGAGGACCGCGCCAACCATTTGGGGCTGCGGCCACGGGCCCGATTCCACTCGTCGGTGGTGGTCGGCAGCGACCCGATCGAGATGCTCACCGGTGTGATCCCGGCCACCCACAAGATTCTCGATCGCAGCGGGTTCTCCATCGACGACTTCGATACCGTCGAGATCAATGAGGCTTTCGCCTCGGTGCCGCTGGCCTGGCAGAAAGAGTTCGAGATCGACCATAATCGCATCAACCCTCGCGGTGGTGCGATTGCGCTTGGGCACGCGCTTGGCTCATCGGGCACGCGCATCCTCACGAGCATGGTCAACGAACTGGAGCTCAGTGGAGGCCGCTACGGGCTTCAGGTCATGTGTGAGGGTGCCGGAATGGCCAACGCCACGATCATCGAACGGCTCTGATGCAGGTCTCGGGATGCTCGGCGCTCGTCACCGGTGGCGCCTCCGGTCTCGGCCTCGCCACCGCCCAGGCACTTGCCGCACAAGGCGCGCACGTCGTCATTGTCGACCTCCCCACCTCGCGCGGGAGTGAACTGGCGGCCGACCACGGGCTCACCTACGTGCCAGCCGATGTGACCGACGAGGTCGGTATGGCGCGCGCGGTCGCCGCCGCCCGCGACCTCGGTCCGCTGCGTATCGCCGTCTGCTGCGCCGGTGTCGCAACGGCTGAGCGTGCCGTGGGTCGCGAGGGACCCCTGCCGCTTGACCACTTCGAGCGCGTCATCGCCATCAACTTGACCGGTACGTTCAACACGGTGCGCCTCGCGGCTGCCGAGATGATGACAACCGAGCCCGTCGACGGCGAGCGGGGAGTGATTGTCATGACTGCTTCGGTCGCCGCCTTTGACGGTCAGATCGGCCAGCCGGCCTACGCGGCGTCGAAGGCCGCCGTGGCCGGGATGACGCTGCCGCTGGCTCGAGAATTCGCGCAGAACCTCATTCGAGTGGTTTCGGTCGCTCCCGGCATCTTCCAGACGCCGATGATGGCCGGGCTGCCGCAGGAGGCGCAGGACTCCCTCGGATCTCAGGTGCCGCATCCGTCACGCCTAGGTCGACCGGATGAGTACGCGGCGCTGGTTCGTCACATCATCGAGAATCCGATGCTCAACGGCGAAACGATCCGTCTCGACGGCGCGATCAGGATGGCGCCTCGCTAGCGCCGCACGCCGGGCGATTCGATCGGCATACCGAGCGACGAAGCTGCGCTGAGTAGTCGTTCGTCATATGCGACGAACGCTTCGAGTTCATCACCGAGCATGAGCGCTGAAGCGAGATGGATTGCGTCGAGACTGCGCAGGTGCGGTGGCGCGAGTCGGGCGGCTGAATCAAGAATGGTCTCGACGATCGCGAGGAGCCCAAGTTCGTCGAGAAGGCCCCTCGCTTTGCCCAATCGTGCAGCATCGACCCTCATCACTGCTCTCAGAACCTCGGTACGAGACAGCGCACTCGAAACGATCGCTCGACCCTGGGCGTACGTGTGGAAGGCGATCGACTCCGCCTCATCAAGCACGAGCTTCGTCAATGCGGAGGAGTCAACGTAGATCACTAGACGATGTCTTCGCGGAGTTCGTCGAGAATCTGCGCGACTGTGGGGCCGTCGTAGTTCGGGTCCACCGGCGCCGGTGGATTTGCGTTCAGCCAGGCACCCAAGTTCCCTTTGCCGGGAATAAGGATCCCTTGCTCGATTAGAGTGTCGACCCGCGTCTTCTTCGCGGTGGGTACCGGACGCAGAACCGCGATCGGAACACCCCGCTCGGTAACCTCGATCGACTCCCCGCTCTTCACCCGATCAAGGTACTTGCTCGCGTTCTGTCTGAGCTCGCGGACCCCAATGCTCTCCATGTGCTACACAGTAGCACCTCGCTGTTGAGGAGTGGCCGCGCCCTAGAGCGCCTTGCTGTAGCAGAGTGCGCCCGGGATCACGCCGTACTTGCCGAACGGCGCGATGGGTACGTAGCCGAGGTCGAGGTAGAGCCGGATCGCGGGCGCCTGCAGCGATCCGGTTTGCAGCACCAGGGATTCCACGCCACGCCCCCGAGCGATCGACTCAACTTCGAGCATCAGAAGCCGCGCCACTCCCCGACCCCGTGCACTCGGGCTGACGAACACCTTCTTGATCTCCAGAGAGCTGGAGTGGGAGTCACCCGACACCACTGGCCTGAGCGCAGCGTGCCCAACAGCTGCCTCGCGGTCGAGGGCCAGGAGCGTGCTGACCATTGTCGCGGGGTCAATCGCGAACGCGTCGTCGATCTCGGTGCGTACCTCCTCGGTCTGCTCAGCAGTGAACTTCGCGTACATCGCCCCGGTCTCGGCATCCATCGCCGCCCGAAGCGAAACTGCGCGCGGGTCGAACCAGTCGACCCGCGCGAGCGTCACACCTGAACTGCCTAGAAGTCCCAGTCGGAATCCTCGGTCGTCACGGCCTTGCCGATTACGTACGACGAGCCCGAGCCCGAGAAGAAGTCGTGGTTCTCGTCGGCGTTGGGCGACAGCGCCGAGAGGATAGCGGGACTGACATCGGTCACCGTCTTGGGGAACATCGGCTCGTAGCCGAGGTTCATGAGCGCCTTGTTCGCGTTGTAGTGCAAGAACTTCTTGACGTCTTCGGTGAGGCCGACCTCGTCGTAGAGATCCTGCGTGTACTGCACCTCGTTCTCGTACAGCTCGTACATGAGGCTGAAGGTGTAGTCCTTGATCTCGTCGCGCTTCTCCTGGCTGACCAACTCAAGCCCCTTCTGGAACTTGTAACCGATGTAATAGCCGTGCACCGCCTCATCCCGAATGATCAAGCGAATGAGATCGGCCGTGTTGGTGAGTTTCGCCCGACTCGACCAGTACATGGGCAGGTAGAAGCCCGAGTAGAACAGGAACGACTCGAGCAGGGTCGAGGCGACTTTGCGCTTGAGTGGGTCGTCACCCTGGTAGTACTCCATGACGATGCGCGCCTTCTTCTGAAGGTTCTCGTTCTCGGTCGACCAGCGGAAGGCTTCGTCGATCTCCTTCGTGGAGCAGAGCGTCGAGAAGATCGAGGAGTAACTCTTCGCGTGCACCGACTCCATGAACGCGATGTTTGTGTACACCGCCTCTTCGTGAGGTGTCAGCGCGTCGGGAATCAGGCTGATCGCGCCCACGGTGCCCTGAATGGTATCGAGGAGGGTGAGCCCCGTGAACACCCGCATCGTGAGCTGCTGTTCGCCCGGCGTCAGAGTGTTCCACGACTGCACGTCGTTGGAGATCGGTACCTTCTCCGGCAACCAGAAGTTGCCGACGAGTCGGTCCCAGACCTCCGCGTCTTTCTCGTCTTGGATGCGGTTCCAGTTGATGGCGTTGACGTGGCTGACCAGATTGATCTTGAGGGTCGGCGTCTTGGGGGTCGTGCCCGCGGCATCCGTCGAGGAAGCCATGTTTTCTGCGATCGTCATTTTTCGTCGATTCCCCTTAGAGCATGCAGCTAACGCAGCCGTCGATCTCGGTTCCTTCGAGAGCGAGTTGGCGCAGACGGATGTAGTAAATGGTCTTGATGTTCTTCTTCCACGCATAGATCTGTGCGCGGTTGATGTCGCGGGTGGTGGCGGTGTCCTTGAAGAACAGCGTGAGCGACAGGCCCTGATCGACGTGCTGGGTTGCAGCGGCGTAGGTGTCGATGATCTTCTCTGGACCGATTTCATAGGCATCGGCGTAGTACTCGAGGTTGTCGTTCGTCATGAACGGCGCCGGGTAGTACACACGACCGATCTTGCCTTCCTTGCGGATCTCGATCTTCGAGGCAATCGGGTGGATGCTCGAGGTCGAGTTGTTGATGTATGAAATCGATCCAGTGGGCGGCACGGCCTGCAGATTCTGGTTGTAGATGCCGTGCTCCTGAATGCTCGCCTTGAGCGACCGCCAATCGTCTTGCGTGGGAACGTGGATGCCCGCGGTGTCGAACAGCGCGCGAACACGGTCTGTCTCCGGCGCCCACTCGCGGTCGATGTACTTGTCGAAGAACTCTCCACTGGCGTACGTGGAATCCTCGAACCCGTCAAACGACTCCCCCCGCTCGATCGCGATTTCGTTCGACGCACGCAGGGCGTGGAAGAGCACCGAGTAGAAGTAGATGTTCGTGAAGTCGAGCCCCTCGTCGGATCCGTAGTGAATTCGCTCACGCGCGAGGTAGCCGTGCAGATTCATCTGGCCGAGGCCGATGGCGTGCGACTTGTCGTTGCCGTCTTCGATTGAGCGCACCGAGGTGATGTGGCTCTGGTCGGAGACCGACGTGAGGCCGCGAATGGCGGTAGCGATCGTCTTGCCGAAGTCCGGGGAATCCATCGTCAGGGCGATGTTCAGCGAACCGAGGTTGCAGGAGATGTCTTTGCCCACGGTCGCGTAGCTCAGGTCTTCGTTGTAGGTGGTCGGCGAGTTGACCTGAAGAATCTCTGAGCACAGATTCGACATGTTGATGCGACCCTTGATCGGGTTCGCCCGATTCACGGTGTCTTCGAACATGATGTATGGGTACCCAGACTCGAACTGGATCTCGGCGATCGTCTGGAAGAACTCACGTGCATTGATCTTTGACTTCTTGATGCGCGCGTCGTCGACCATCTCGTAGTACTTCTCGGTGATCGAGATGTCAGCGAACGGAACGCCGTACACGCGCTCGACGTCGTAGGGCGAGAACAGGTACATGTCCTCACCCTTCTTCGCGAGCTCGAAAGTAATGTCGGGAATCACGACACCGAGCGAAAGGGTCTTGATGCGAATCTTCTCGTCGGCGTTCTCACGCTTGGTATCGAGGAATCGGAGGATGTCGGGGTGGTGGGCTTGGAGGTAGACGGCACCGGCACCCTGGCGAGCACCCAACTGGTTGGCATAGGAGAAGGAGTCTTCGAGAAGCTTCATGACAGGGATGATGCCTGAGGACTGATTCTCGATCTGCTTGATTGGCGCGCCGGACTCACGAATGTTTGAGAGCAACAGGGCGACACCCCCACCGCGCTTGGAGAGTTGAAGCGATGAGTTGATCCCACGGGAGATGGACTCCATGTTGTCTTCGATACGCAGCAGGAAGCAGGAGACGAGTTCACCGCGCTGCTTCTTGCCCGAATTGAGGAACGTGGGCGTTGCCGGCTGGAAGCGACCCGAGATCATCTCTTCGGCAATATCGATCGCGAGGGTCTCGTCACCTTGAGCGAGTCCCAATGCGACCATCACGACCCGGTCTTCGTAGCGCTCGAGGTACCGCTTGCCGTCGAAGGTCTTCAACGTGTACGAGGTGTAGTACTTGAAGGCGCCCAAGAAGCTCTGGAAACGGAACTTGCGGGAGTAGACCATGTTCTCGAGCTTCTCGATGAACTCGAACGAATAGAGGTCGAGCAGCTCCTTGTCGTAGTACTCGTTCTCGACTAGGTAATCGAGGCGCTCGCGCAGGTTATGGAAGAAGACAGTGTTCTGGTTGACGTGCTGCAGGAAGTACTCGCGAGCAGCCTCGGTGTCACGCTCGAACTGGATGCGGCCACGATCGTCATACAGGTTCAGCATCGCGTTGAGGGAGTGGTAGTCCATTCCCTGGGTCGCGGTTGCTAGATCGAGATCAGCGACTGCTGTATCCAAAATTCTTCCAATCCTTTGTCGACGACGACGTGGTCGTCGGGTGTGCCGAAGAGTTCAAAGCGGTAGAGCATGGGAACCGCGCACTTCGCGGCGATTATGTCGCCAGCGATTCCGTACGCGGTGCCGAAGTTGGTATTGCCCGATGCGATGACGCCTCGGATCAGTGACCGGTTGTGTGGATCGTTGAGAAATGTGATGACCTGCTTGGGCACCGCACCGTTACCGTTGCCCCCGCCGTAGGTGGGAAGAACGAGAACGTACGGCTCAGTGACGGTCAGTGGTTCAGCTCGCCTCACCAGGGGAATGCGAGCGGCATCGCGACCGAGAACTGAAACGAAACGGTGGGTGTTGCCTGAGACGCTTGAGAAGTAGACCAGTTGGCCCATGATGCCACCAGCCTTTTCTCGTGGTCAGGCGACGCGGGCGCTGAGCTGCTCGATCTTGTCTGGGCGGAATCCCGACCAGTGATCGTTGTCGGTGACCACGACGGGTGCCTGGAGGTACCCCATGGTCTTGACGGTTTCGAACGCCTTCTCGTCGACGGTCAAATCGAAGATCTGGTACTCGAGACCTTTGCTGTCCAGCGCGCGGTAGGTCGCCGTGCACTGCACACATGATGGCTTGGTGTACACCGTGATCATGTGGACCCCTCATTTCCCTGGATTGTTCTTACGTTCCCGATCGTGACTTCCCCTTCAGGAACGCCGTGTCAGTCATCCGATACTACATATAGTGCTGGGGATTACAAGTGATCGCTAGATGGTGTGTCACACCGATGTAATTCTGCACAGGAGATTCCACAGGTTATGAACAGGAATCCCCGAGTTCTCCACCGAATAGTGCCCAATCTACGCTCGACCACCGACATTAATGCGCCCGCGAACGACACGCCGACGACCCGATTTGCGGTCGATTCGCGGGGATAAGCTGGAACTGCCGTGAACAGCTACCTAGACCTCCTGAGAACGCCGGGAGTCGCGCGAATAATCTCGGCCCAGCTCATTGCGCGCTTCCCGGGCGGCATGCTTTCGCTGGCTTATTTGCTCCACATCGAGCACATCTTCAATTCGTATGGCGCCGCCGGACTCGTGCTCGCGGCGACCAGCGTCGGTCAGGCTGTCTCGGGGCCTCTCACCAGTCGCTGGATGGGCAGGTGGGCGATGCGTCCGGTCCTGATTCTCACGACTACCGTCTGCGCGGCGTCCATGGTCGTTATCGCCTTCGTGCAACTCCCGCTCGTCGGCTACATGATCGTCGGCCTGATCGGCGGCCTCAGCTTTCCGCCGATCCAGCCCGAAGTGCGCACGATCTACCCCAAAATGGTCAACTCGAAGCAGTTGACCCCACTGTTCTCTCTGGATGCCTCGGCTCAGGAGATTATCTGGATCGCCGGTCCCGTGCTCGTCACCTTCGTCTCGATCCAGATCTCGACCGTTTTGGGAATCGTGATGGCGATGGCATTCCTTGTGTTCGGAGGCGCTTGGTTCATTTCCAGCCCCGAGGTCGGCCGGGTGCGCATCCCCCGCTCGAAGCGTCGCTTGGGCGTCGTGCTCGCGCGCCCGCCCGTTCTTTTGGCCACCGTGGTGGGCTTCCTGCTGGTCGGCTCAGCCGCTGCGATCGAGGCCGGGGTCGTGGCGACGTTCGGGGATAAAGGCCCAACGGCCGGAATCGTTTTAGCGCTGTGGGCCGTCTCTTCGCTGGCCGGTGGCCTACTCCTGGGCAACATCCCGGTCGGCCCGTGGGCCCTCGCCCGCAGGATGCTCGTGGTCGCGATCGGCGCAGTGCTCGCGATTTTTGCATGGGACGTCTGGTCGCTCTCGGTGGCTCTGCTGGTGGCCGGGCTGTGTCTGGCTCCCGCCCTCGCCGTGATGTTCGCGATCGTCTCGGCGAGCGTCAAGTTCAGCGACACCGCCGAGGCCTACGGGTGGGTCGGAACCGGCCAGCTCATCGGCGCGGCACTCGGCTCGGCCACGGCCGGATTCCTCATCGACTCAGTGGGCGCGGTCGGCGCGTTCTGGAGTGCGGCCGCGTTTGCCGCGCTCGGCGCGCTCGTGCCGACGGTGTTCCGCCGGGCACACCCCGACCTCCGAGGTCGGGATGCCACGCCGATCCCCGACACCGAACCCGTGCCGGTGCAGCCGAGCTAGCTGGCGTGTTCCCTCACCAGCGCGGGTGAACCGCAGCCCTGAAATAGCGGTCGTACAGTTCGGTGATCTGGGCAGTGAACTCGGGGGTGAGTGCAGCGACGCTGCCTGCCGAGGCGTTCGAGATCGCCTGGCGCACGTTACGCGCGCCGGGGATTACCGTGGTCACTCCGGGCAACTGGGTGAGCCAGGCGAGCGCTGCAACAGGCGCGGTAAGTCCCTGCGAGTCGGCGAGGTCAGAGAACTCTCGAGCCGCAGCCACTCCAGCCTCATAGTCCACGCCCGAGAACGTCTCACCCTGATCGAACGCCTTGCCTTCCCGGTTGTAATTGCGGTGATCGTTGGCCGCGAACACGGTCTGTGCGGTGTACTTGCCGCTCAACAGACCCGAGGCGAGTGGTACCCGTGCGATGATGGCTACTCCCGCGGCCTGCGCGGCGGGCAGAACCTCGTCGAGGGGCTTCAGCCTGAACGCATTGAGCACGATCTGCACGCTCGCAACCCCCGGCCGAGCGATCGACGTCATGGCCTCAGCCGACGTTTCAACGCTGACGCCGTAGCGGGCGATCGCACCCTCCTCGATGAGAATGTCGAGGTCGTCGAAAACGCGATCGAGTGAAAAGACCGCGGTCGGCGGGCAGTGCAACTGAACGAGGTCAAGGGTGTCGGTCTGCAGATTCGCGCGCGAGCGGTCGGTCCACGCTCTGAAGTTCGCGAGCGTGTACTGCTCGGGGACCTGCTCAACGCGGCGGCCCATCTTGGTTGCCACCATGATGTCGAGTTCTGGATTGTCGGCAAGAAACGATCCGATGAGCGTCTCGCTGCGGCCATCGCCATAGGCGTCAGCGGTATCGAAGAAGGTCACGCCATTGTCGACGGATGCCTGAAGAACTGCTCGAGCATCAGTCTCGCTGACCTCGCCCCAGTCGGCACCCAACTGCCAGGTACCAAGACCGATGACCGAGACTGGGCGGTTCAAGCGAGATGTGGTGGCGGATCGCACGTCACTTGCCAATCACGTCAACGAGTTCTCGAGCCATCCGCTGACGGATCAGATGGTCGTTGACCTCGACTCGGTGCATGGTGACGTGGCGCATCTGCTCGATGATGCGCATTGTTCCCGAGGCGATGAACTGGTCGAGAGCTCCGTAGACGAGGTCGATCGGCACGCGGACAGCCGCGATGTCACTCACGGTGGTTTGCGACTCGATGCAGTTCTGGAGGGAAAGAACAAACGGAGTCCAGTTGCGCTCGGAGATCTCGAACACGGTCGAAATCTGAAGCAGCTTCCCCATGCGGGTCGCGTTCGAGATCGTGAAGTCCTTGTTGCTGCGAAGAAACTCGTATGCCTTGAGGTAAAGGCCGATCTGAGTGCGCGCCATAGGGTCGCCGAGCTCCGATTGTGCAATGTAGATGGGAGGACTAACCAGCACTAGCCGAGATACCTGGGCGGGGTTGATGGCCGCATAGCGGGCCGACAGCAAAGCCCCAAGGGAGTGCCCGACCAGAATGAACGGTGCAGTGAGTTCTAGCGACCTGATGGTGACGGCTATCGCGGCAACGTGCTCGTCGATGGTGTAGGTCGCGCCTTCGGGCGCAGGTGACTCACCGAATCCCAGCAAATCGATGGTGATGCAGCGGTGGCGCCTTGCAAGCGTCGGAATGACGTGTTTGAACGTCGCCGCTGACGACGCGATGCCGTGAATGAGAATCACCACGGGACCCTCCCCGACGTCATCGGCGATGTGAAGCAGCGGCGCCGGGGGTGCGGAGAGAGCGGTGCGAACCCAGTTCAGTAGTCCCATACTCGCCAGCCTAACGTTCGAAGCGGGAGCATCCGCCGAGGGGTGCTCCCGCTTCGAACTGGTGTTACGCCGTTGCAGGCGGGGTTGATTCCCCAGCCGCAGCGGCAGGCGCAGCAGCCGCATCGGCCGGCGGTGCAGCTACTGGCTCGTCGTCGCCGTCTAACTTGTTCTTGACGAATTCAGCAGCGCCTCCCACCTTGTCGCCCACAAACTCGGCAGCGTCTCCCACCTTGTCGCCCACGACTTCGGCGGCGTCTCCCACCGCATCCTTCGCCTTCTCGAAGCCTTCGGCAATGTTCTCCTTGGCGTCATCAATGAAACTCATGGTTTACCCCTTCATCCGGTGTGCCTACGAGGGAAGCGTAGCGGACGGCCGAGTGCCAAGAAACGTTGGGTAGCGCTGGGCTCCCAGCGAAACTAACGTGACTGACATGAGGCGATCACTAGCAGTTCCCACAGCATTGATTCTTTCCGCACTTGCCCTTACCGGCTGCTCAGCTGCCGGTGACTACTCCGACACCGTGGAGGGCGGCGCGCCCGTTTCCGACTCGTATGTTGAGGAGTCATCCGGGCTCACCGCCGAGGGCGACACCAGTTCCGTCGACCGACAGGTGATCACGACCGGCTGGGTGACCATCACGGTCACTGACCCGCGGGATGCCGCGGCGGAGGCCGTGCGCATCACCGAGTCTGTCGGGGGCCGCGTCGACGGCCGCAGCGAGTACGCGCCGCGAGGCGGGGACGGGGGCAGCGCCACGCTGACCCTTCGACTGCCGGCCGACGAGCTGACCGAGACCCTGGAGAAGCTCGAGGAACTCGGCGACGTACAGGAGGTTTCGCTCAACGCGACCGACGTCACCATGGAAACGCAGGATTTGGATGCCCGCATCTCGGCGATGCGAGCGTCCATCGAGCGACTGACGGCGCTTTTGACAAACGCGACCACCACCGAGGACCTGATCCAGTTGGAGACGGCGATCTCCGACCGCCAGGCTCAGCTCGAGAGCATGGAGTCGCAGCGTCGGTACCTTGCCGATCAGGTAAGCATGTCGACTGTCACTCTGAATCTCGTGACCGAACAGGTCGTGGATGACCCGGCACCCGACAACTTCCTCGATGGTGTCATCGCGGGCTGGAACGCCTTCGTGGCCTTCTTCGCCGGACTGCTCGTCGTGGTCGGTGTGCTCGTGCCCTGGCTTGTGCTCGCGGGTCTCATCACCGCACTCATCGTGTTTCTGATTAGGCGCCGCACCAAGGCTCGGGCCGAGACGCCTACCGAGTAGAGAGCATGTCCTTCACCATCGGGATCACTGTCGAACCGTAGAGCTCGATCGAGCGCATCGACTTCTCGTGCGGCAGTGTTCCTGCGCTGTACTTGAGGTCGAAGCGCTGTATTCCGAGTGCCTCGATGGTCGCGGCGAGCTTCGTCGCGACCGTCTGGGGCGAGCCAAGGTAAAGCGAACCGTGTTCGATCTCGTTACGGAACTCTGCCTCGTTCGACGGCGGCCAACCCCGCTCGCCTCCGATCCGATCGCGCATGACGCGGTGGTGCGGCCAGTACTCTTCAGCAGCCTGCTCGTCGGTATCGGCGATGTATCCGGGCGAGTGCACGGCGATCGGGAGGTCAGGTTGCTCGAGCTGCGCTAGCGCACGGTGGAACAGGTCAACGTAGGGGGCGAACCGCGCCGGGTCGCCCCCGATGATCGCGAGCACGAGCGGCATCCCGTAGCGGGCGGCGCGCACGACCGACTCGGGGCTGCCACCGACACCGATCCACGTTCTGAGGTGTCCACCTTCGGTCTTCGGATACACACTCTTGTCGGTGAGCGGGGGGCGGAGCTTTCCCTCCCACGTGATCGGCTTCTCTGTGAGCAGCGCGGAGAAGAGGTCGAGCTTCTCCTCGAACAGCTGCTCGTACTGACCGAGGTCGAGCCCGAAGAGCGGGAACGATTCTGTAAAGGATCCGCGGCCAAGGATAACCTCGGCGCGGCCGTTCGAGAGCGCGTCAACGGTCGCGAAGCGCTGGAACACTCGGATCGGGTCATCCGAACTGAGCACTGTTACGGCCGATCCGAGCTTGATGCGTTTCGTGAGGGCGGCAAGACCCGCGAGCACGACTTCAGGCGCGGAGACCGCGAAGTCCACCCGGTGGTGCTCGCCGACTCCGAAGAAGTCGATGCCGAGTTCGTCGGCGAGAACGCCCTCGGCCACGACGTTGCGGATCACCTGCGCGTGGGTGAGCAACGCGTCATCCGGCCCGAATGTGATGTCGCCGAAGGTGTCGAGTCCGAACTCGGTGTCCTGTGCCATTGCCTCGCCTCTCGTATCAATGCGTTCGCATTGATACCCCTAACCGCGATCGCGCGGCCTTCATTCCCCGCTGAGTTCGATCGTTCGGGGTGAGCTTCTCGATGGTGGTACGGGCGCCAGCGGAGGGAAGAAGTATCCGACTACCGCGAATCCGATCGCGCCGCCCACGAGCTGGGCAGCTATGAACCCGGGGGCTGACCCCGGCGCGATACCGGCGAACGTGTCACTGAACATTCGGCCGAGGGTGATTGCCGGGTTCGCGAAGCTAGACGAACTGGTGAAGAAGTAGGCAGCGCCGATGTAGGCACCGACGGCCCACGGGATCACGTTCGGCCGGTTGGTGCGAGCGAGCGCGAAGATCACCAACACAAGGCCCGCTGTCGCGACGACCTCCGCGAGCGCCTGCGGCCAGCTCAGCCGGTCGGTAGTGCTGAGCGTGACGGCGGGCTCGCC
>JANOED010000282.1:0-2779 GCA_031413035.1 Leifsonia sp.
ATTTTTTGGCGCTCGCGGTTTTGATCGCCACAAAAATCTAAATATTTAACACCGTCTTTACTACCGGGCGGGGGGGGCCCCAGGCCCGCCCCGCCACACCTTCGAACCCCCAACTCACGAAAGGAGGAATCGCCATGTCTACGATCAGCCCGCGCCGCGTCATCCGCACCCCCTACCTGCTCATCGTTCCCGCGCTCGCGATACTCCTCTTGGGCATGGGGTATCCCGTCATCTGGCAGTTCGTCACTTCGATGCAGGAGTACGGCCTCGCTCAGCAGTTCGGCAAGCCCGCCTCGTTCGTCGGATTCGACAACTTCGTCTCGTTGGCGACTGACCCCCAACTATGGGCCGTCGTCGCGCGTTCGCTCGCCTTCTGCATCCTGACCGCTGCCGTCACGCTCGCCATCGGCACGCTGCTTGCCTTGCTCATGTCGGGCGTGACGAAGACGGCCCGCTTGATTCTTCAGATTGCCCTGTTGCTTGCTTGGTCGATGCCGGTCGTCGCCGCGATGACCGTGTGGATCTGGCTTTTCGACCGTCGCCGCGGGGCGATCAACTACCTCCTCGACATGATCCCGGGCGTCGAAATGTACCGTTTCGACTGGCTCTCGACACCTCTGACCTTCTTCATGGTCGCGAGCATCATCGTGATCTGGATGAGCGTTCCGTTCGTCGCTTTCTCGATCTACGCGGGGCTTACCCAAGTCTCCGACGAGGTACTCGAGGCCGCCCAGCTCGACGGAGCGACCGGATACCAGCGCTTCCTGCACATCATTGCCCCGATGATCCGACCGGTCATCGCGATCGTGCTCTTACTCCAACTGATTTGGGATCTGCGGGTGTTCACCCAGATCACGATGCTTCAGGATGCCGGCTCCAAGTCAGGCGACTTTGACCTACTCGGCACCTACATCTACAAGCTCGGCACGAGTGCTCAGGACTTCGGGATGGCTTCGGCCGTGTCGATCCTCGTCCTCGCGATCACGATTGGGTTGAGCTGGTTCTACGTGCGGAGCCTGCTGAAGGAGGATGAGGCACGGTGAGCCGTCGCATCCGCCGTACGCTCCTGTCGACCCTCGCGATTGTCATCGCGCTGATCTGGATCTTCCCCGTCTACTGGATGGTGAACTCGTCGCTGCTGCCGAACGCAATTCTGCAGTCGTTCATCCCGACCTTCTTCCCGACGCCCGCGACCCTGAGCAACTTCGGCGGTGCGCTCGCCGACGGCAGCTTCTTCAGCGCGCTCGGCATGAGCGTCGCGATCACCCTAACCGTCGTGGTGTTTTGCTTGCTCTTCGCCTTCCTCGCGGCAATTGCGATCAGCCGCTTCCGGTTCAGGGGGCGCCGGAGTTTTGTGCTGGCGGTGCTGCTCGTGCAGATGCTTCCGGCCGAGGGTCTGTTCATCGCGCAGTACAAGATGGTGTCGAGTGTGGGGCTGCTCGACACCGTTATCGGGGTGAGCGTCATCTACATTGCTGCGGTCGTTCCATTCACGATCTGGATGTTGCGCGGGTTCGTCGCCGGTATCCCGGCCGACCTCGAAGAGGCCGCCATGGTGGACGGCTTGAGCCGCTTCGGTGCGTTCATGCGGATCACCTTCCCGTTGCTGGCGCCCGGGCTGGTGGCATCCGGAGTGTATGCATTTCTTCAGGCCTGGAACGAGTTCACGGTCGCGCTCGTGTTGCTGCCGTCGGAGGCCGCGCAGACGCTACCGCTGTGGTTGCGCGGCTTCGTTCAGGCGAGCGCGACCCGAGAGACCGACTGGGGCCAGGTGATGGCCGCGTCCACGCTCGTGGCGGTACCAGTGATCGTCTTCTTCCTTCTGGTTCAAGGCCGACTCACTTCGGGTCTGGTCGCCGGGGCGGTGAAGGGATGAGGGTCGGCATCGACATTGGCGGTACCAAGACCCATGCGGTCGCGGTCGGCCACGACGGGCAGATTGAGCACCAAGTGCGACTTGTAACGGGTTTCGGTCCCGACGCCGTCATCGAGACCGCTGTGCGTGCCGTCACCGACATCGCCCAGCTGAGCGACACCGTCGTTGACGATTTTGAGTCGATCGGCATCGGGATCCCTGGGGCCGTGGATAACGGAACTGGCAGGGTGTCCCACGCGGTCAATCTGGGACTCGCTGGCCTTGATCTCGGTGCGGAACTCTCTGCACGCCTAGGTCGCGCGGTGCGAATCGAGAACGATGTCAACGCGGCCGCTCTTGGCGCGTTTCACCTGCTCGAGAAGGATGCCTCGCACTCGATGGCCTACCTCAACCTCGGAACGGGACTCGCCGCTGGCCTCGTGCTTGGTGGGAACCTGTGGCGCGGCTCGCGGGGATCCGCGGGCGAGATCGGCCATATCCCTGTCGATCCGAACGGCCCCGAGTGCCCCTGCGGCCAGCGCGGCTGCCTAGAGATGGTGGCCAGCGGCTCAGCGATCGCGCGCCAGTGGCCCACCGAAGACCCGCGCCCGGCGCGGGCGCTGTTCGAGGCGGCGGCCGCTGGCGATCCGGCCGCGGTCGAGGTCAAACAGCGCTTTGTCGAGAACGTTGCAGCGGCCGTGCGCGTTCTGGTGCTCACGGTCGATGTCGACAGCGTTGTTATCGGCGGCGGGCTGTCGTCGCTGGCAACCCCACTGCTCGACGACATCGTCGTGGTGCTCGAGGCCTGGGAGCTTGCGTCGCCATTCCTCGCGTCGCTGACGTTGAGTCGCCGGGTGCAACTCGTTCCTCGCCACTTCCCGGCGGCGGCCGTCGGCGCGGCACTGGTCGGAATCGCCTGATGGC
>JANOED010000283.1:0-4569 GCA_031413035.1 Leifsonia sp.
CGGCAACTGCCTCGGACTTCCCAACATCGGCGGGGAGACCTGGTTCGACTCGGTGTATCAGGCCAATCCTCTCGTCAACGCACTGGCCGTCGGGGTGCTGCGCCACGAAGACCTGCACCTGGCCAATGCCCGAGGCGTGGGTAACAAAGTTGTGCTGTTCGGTGCTCGCACCGGCGGGGATGGCATCGGCGGGGCATCCATTCTCGCTAGCGATTCGTTCTCAGAGAGCCCTTCGACAGGCTCAGGACGAGCGGCCCTTCCGACCAAGCGCCCGGCCGTGCAGGTCGGCGACCCGTTTGCGGAGAAGGTGCTCATCGAGTGCTGTCTTGAGTTGTTCGCCGGCGACGTCGTCGAGGGCATCCAAGACCTGGGAGCGGCTGGCATCAGCTGCGCGACGAGCGAGTTGGCCAGCAACGGCGACGGCGGCATGTTCGTCGAGCTCGACAAGGTTCTGCTGCGCGACCCGACGCTCACGGCCGAGGAGATCCTCATGTCGGAGAGCCAGGAGCGCATGATGGCGATCGTGACACCCGAGAAGCTCGAGGGCTTTCTTGCCGTCACCGCCAAGTGGGATGTCGAGACCAGCGTTCTTGGCGAAGTCACCGACACCGGGCGGCTGATCATCAACTGGCATGGCGAGGAGATCGTCAACGTCGAGCCCCGCACGGTCGCGGTCGACGGTCCCGTCTACGAGCGGCCACTCGCCTATCCGGCTTGGATCGACGCCCTTCAGGCTGACACCGCAGCGCGACTGCCGCGCTCGACCGACCTGCGCGCGGATTTCTTAACGTTGCTCGGCAGCCCCAACCTCAGCGATAAGTCGTGGGTCACGAATCAGTACGACCGCTACGTGATGGGGAACACCGCCCTGAGCTTTCCCGATGACGGCGGTATGGTGCGTGTCGACGAAGAGTCCGGCCTCGGCTTCGCCGTCGCGACCGACGCAAACGGCCGCTACTGCCAGCTCGACCCGTACGTGGGCGCGCAGCTTGCGCTCGCCGAGGCCTACCGCAACGTCGCCGCTACCGGCGCCAAGCCCGTCGCGGTGAGCGACTGCCTCAACTTCGGCAGCCCG
Organism: Leifsonia sp.; assembly: GCA_031413035.1. Taxonomy (GTDB): domain Bacteria; phylum Actinomycetota; class Actinomycetes; order Actinomycetales; family Microbacteriaceae; genus Rhodoglobus. The sequence goes on from JANOED010000283.1 coordinate 1,076, forward strand.
GAGAACCCCGAGGTCATGTGGCAGTTCTCCCGAGCGGTCGAGGGACTCGCCGACGGATGCCTCGAACTCGAGATTCCCGTCACCGGCGGCAACGTGAGTTTCTACAACCAGACCGGAGATGTGCCCATCCACCCGACACCGGTGGTCGCCGTTCTCGGCGTCATCGACGATGTCGCGGCGCGCATCCCGTCGGGTTGGCAAGACGAGGGCAACAACATCTACCTGCTTGGCATCACGCGCGACGAGCTCGACGGCTCGGCGTGGGCGGGCACGATCCACGGCCACCTGGGTGGCTTGCCACCCTCGGTTGACCTGGGTGCCGAGAAGATGCTTGCGGCGTTGATCTCCGCTGGCGGGAGCGAGAGCCTGCTGGCATCCGCCCACGATCTCGCCGACGGCGGACTCGGCCAGGCGCTCGCCGAAGCCGTTCTGCGGTTCGGTATCGGTGCCCGCGTCTGGATCACCGAGATCATTGACCGCGACGGCGTCGACGCCACTGCAGCACTCTTCAGCGAATCGGCTGGGCGGATGCTCGTCAGCGTGCCGCGCGAAGACGACGTGAAGTTCGTGGGCCTGTGCGAGGGCCGCGGGTATCCCGTTCTGCGCATCGGAGTCACTGAGGATTCTGGCGCACTCGAGGTGCAGGACCTGTTCACTGTCGAGGTTGACGAGCTGCGCCGGGTGCACCGCGGTACGCTCGCCGCCGCCTTCGGGCCGATCGTCGGGCAGTAGTCGTGGCGGAGCCGGGCACCGTCGACCAAGTCGACGAGGCACGCCTAACCACGAGTGGGTTGACCGCTGGCGAGGTGCAGGCTCGCGTGGCTGCCGGGCTCGCCAACGACTACGTTGAACAGACGAGCCGAACGCTGGGCACAATTCTTCGTGCCAATCTCTTCTCGCTGTTCAATGCCATCGCCTTCGGCTGCTTTGCGGTACTCATCGTGCTCGGCGCTTGGGCGGATGCGGTGTTCGGCTTCTTCGTAATCGCGAACGTGGCTATCGGCGTGGTGCAGGAGTTTCACGCGAAGCGCACACTCGACCGCCTGGCCTTGCTGAATAGCTCCCCGAGCCGGGTTCTTCGAGACGGCGTGATTGTCGCAATCAGCCGAAACCAACTAGTGATCGATGACGTGGTCGTTTTGGGGCCCGGCGACCAGCTCGCCGCCGACACCAAGGTGCTTGCCTCAGCCAACCTCGAGGTCGACGAGTCGATCATCACCGGCGAGGCCGACCCGGTAGTCGTGCTTCCCGACCGCGAGTTGCTGGCGGGTTCGACGGTCGTCGGTGGTTCCGGTACGGCCCGCGTGGTGCGGGTTGGCGCGGACTCATTCGCAAACCAGATCACCGCAGATGCCCGGCGCTTTTCACTCGTCGAGTCTGAGTTGCGCAATGGCATCAGGAAGGTCATCCGGCTGATCAGCTGGGTGCTGCTGCCGGTGACGGTTCTCGTCGTGAACGGCCAGATGCAGGCGGTCGGCGGCTGGGAGGTCGCGATCGAGACCGGGGTTTGGCGCGAGGCAGCGATCGCGGCCATCGCGAGCATCGTCAGCCTCGTGCCTCAGGGCCTCGTATTCATGACGAGTGTCGCCTTCGCGGTCGGCGCGATCACGCTGTCACGCCATCAGGTGCTCGTGCAGGAGTTGCCCGCCGTCGAGGGACTTGCTCGCGTTGACGTGCTGTGTGTTGACAAGACGGGCACGCTCACCGAGGGCGACGTCACCTTCGATTCACTGGTCACAGCTGAGGGCGCAGATAAGGCCGCCGTGTCGGATGTTCTGGCGTGGTTCGCCGGCGACCGCAACGCCAATGCAACCGCGCGGGCGCTGGGTATTCGGTTCGGTGACGGCCGGGATGGTTCCGGTGAACGCATCGGCTGCGTCGACGACGTGCCTTTCTCCTCGCAGCGCAAGTGGAGTGCCGTGCATTTCGCTACGGACCCAGTGAAAGGCAGCTGGGTTCTCGGGGCGCCGGAGATCGTGGTTCCGGGAACAACGGATGCCTCGCCGCTGGCCGTGCAGGCCACCGACCTCGCCGCGCGCGGACTCCGCACCCTCGTACTCGCCCACTCGAGCGCTGTACTCTTCGTGCACGAGGGCGATGACGCCCACCAGAAGCTTCCCACCGGGCTCACAGTCGCCGCGGTGATTACGCTGCTCGAGCGGGTGCGGCCCGATGCCGCTCCGACGCTGGCCTACTTCCGCAGGCAGGGTGTGGGCATCCGGGTCATCTCCGGCGACAACCCGCGCACCGTCGCGGCTGTGGCTCGGGAAGCCGGGCTCGTAGTCGTCGGCGAACCCTACGACGCGCGCACCTTGCCCGAGTCGGTCGAGGAGCAGGCGGAGGTTCTCGAGCAGCACAACGTGTTCGGGCGGGTCACCCCACAGCAGAAGAAGAGTCTCGTCATGGCTCTCCAGCACGCTGGCCATACGGTCGCCATGACGGGTGACGGGGTCAACGACGCGATGGCGCTCAAGCAGGCTGACATCGGCATTGCCATGGGTTCTGGCGCTGCGGCCACTCGTGCGGTCGCGCGACTCGTGCTGCTCGACGGTCAGTTCTCACACCTGCCGAAGGTTATCGACGAGGGCCGACGCGTAATTGCCAATGTCGAGCGCTTATCGAAGCTGTTTCTCACGAAGACGACCTTTGCCTTGATTCTCGCGATCTTCTTCGGCGTAATGCTGTGGCCGTTCCCGTTCCTACCTCGGCAATTCTCGGCCGTCGATGGGCTCACGATCGGGCTGCCAGCGCTCGTACTTGCCCTGCTGCCTAAGGCACCACGCTACGTTCCCGGTTACCTCCGACGGGCCGCCGCCTTCTGCATTCCCTCGGGAATCACCGTTGGCAGCGCGATGCTGGCGCTGAACATCTACGCCCACACCGGTGAGTATGAGCTCGGCGACATCCGGTCGGCCTCGGTGATCAGCCTGACGATCCTCGGGCTCGGAGTGCTCGGCGTGCTGGCCCGACCGCTCACCCCAGTGCGGATCGCGCTCATCCTGACGATGTATCTCGGCGGTGTTGCCCTGTTCGCGATCCCATTGGTCAGCGACTTCTTCGACCTGGCAGTGCCCCCCAGCGAACTGCTGCTTGCGGCCCTCATCACCGGGGCGACCGGATGGCTCGTGGTTGAAGCCATCCATGCAGTGCAGTCGCGCGTGCTCGCGACGAGGCGTCCGGCCACCCACCCACGGGTACCGTGACGTCCGCAACGGACTCGGCGTAGGTGCCGCACCCGACTTCTTGGGGGGAGGGTGCGGCACCGCCGAACCCTCGCCCGGCGTTGGGGGTGGGTGGCTCGGAGGTGCAAGGAGACGCGCGAGCGCAACTCCTTACAGTTGAGACACAGTCATCCCACAAACATGACGGGGAAGCGTCGAATCGATACCTTGGGCATCATGATCAGGTTGTTCAGGCGCCTCTTTGTTGAGGGCACCGTCGTCGTCGGGGTCAGTCTGATCGGGATCTCGGTAGCCATCGCCATCACGACGATG
>JANOED010000284.1:0-9571 GCA_031413035.1 Leifsonia sp.
TAAAGGTCGCCGTATTGGAAGGAGTGACGGTGGGCGTCTTGCTGGGAGTAAAGATGGCAGTATTGGAAGGTGTGATGGTCGGTGTTTTGCTGGGTGTGAAGGTGGCAGTGTTGGAAGGCGTGATGGTCGGCGTCTTGCTGGGCGTGTAGGTTGCCGTATTGGAAGGAGTGATGGTGGGTGTCTTGCTGGGAGTGTAAGTGGCAGTATTGGAAGGTGTGAGCGTTGGCGTCTTGCTGGGTGTAAAGGTTTGAGTTGGAGTGGGAGAAGGTGTGAAAGTTGGCGTAATGGTAGGGGTTGGGGTGAAAATCACATCCAAACAGACCGGGGCGGAATCCACTCGGTCAAAGGGGTTGCGAGTACGTCCAAACTCATCATAGAGTTTTACATATTTGACATCTGGGAACTGTTTGACAGTTGCGGATAAAGGTTGAGCAATGCTGTATGCAGTGCCATTGGGCTGGCATTGTCCTTTTAAGTAGATGCGTAAAATGCCATTTGAAAGTTCAATGCGGTCGTAACCGATAAAGCCATTCCAAATAGCAGTCACGCCAGCGTTTTGTTCGGCGGCAGTTGGTCCGCTGAAATATTCATCGATGACAGCATTAAGAGGGTTTACTGAAGAGAGGATCTGACGGGTGACGGCTTTTTCAACAGGGAGTGTGCCGTTGATGGTAGGCTGCTTATCTGGGAAAACGATGTTGACCATGATCACAAGCGGAGTGGCCGTTGCTGTGGGTGTAAATGTATTTGTTGGCGTGTTGGAAGGAGTGACGGTAGGGGTCTTGCTGGGAGTGAAGGTGGCTGTGTTGGAAGGACCGTCCGCCCTACGCGGCGCCGTAGTCGAGTAATGTCAGGCGCAATGCACACCGCCCAGCTCCGAGCCGTACGCGATGCCGTCTACCAGGTATTCGCAGCAGAAGGTCGTGCTCCGTCAGTTGCGGAGCTTGCGCGAGTTACCGGTGCGACCGTTAGTCAGGTCACCGCCGACTTGCGCGAACTTGCCGACGTTCACGCCCTCGTGCTGAACGCAGACGGGGATGCGATCCGCATGGCTCACCCCTTCTCAGCCGCGCCGATGGCATTCGTGCTCACACCGATTAACGGGCGCGACGAGCGGCGGTGGTGGGGCGGATGCGCGTGGGACTCCTTCGGTATCAGCGCCGCACTGGCCCTTGACGTTTGGATCGAAACCGTGTGCCCGCAATGCGGCTCCCCAATTCGATTCGAGACCGGTCCCAACGTCGCGCCGCCCGCGCCGCTCGCGGTGCGGTTTCCGCGACCCGCGGCAGAGTGGTGGAACGACGTCGTGGCAACGTGCACGCTTATCCGCATGTTCTGCAACCGGGACCACGCGGAACTCTGGACGGCGGAGAACGCACCCGGGTCCGGATACATCGCGAGTGCCGACACAGTGTGGCGCCTCTCGGCACCGTGGTACGGAGATCGAATCGCCCCGGACTTCCAGCCGCACACCCGCGAGCAGAATCAGAAAATACTCGACGCCCTTGGCCTTACTGGCGCGTTCTGGAGACTCCCATGACGTTGCGCAGGGTGAACCTCGTGGTCGGTGCAGTCCTCGTCCTCCAGGCTGCCGTCGTGACTGTGCTGCTCGGCAGTGTCGAGCCCGTGCTACTGCCGGTGACGGCTGACTTCGGCGGGGGCATCCCGATCGCTTCGGTGAATCTGGGTGCGGCCACGGTGGTGTTGCTGGTGGCTGCCGCGCTCGGGCGAGTATTGCCACCCAGCCCGCTGGTCCGTTGGATCGAGTGGTCCCAGATCTCTGGCATCAGCGTTTTCTTGCTCGCCCAACTCAACGGCATCACGGATGTCGCGGCTCTCGTCGCGCTCTACGCGCTGACTGCGGGCGCGACCCTGTTTCTGGTGCTGCATGAGGGAGGCCAGCTGGATCACGGCCGCTGGCCATTCTCGTTCGGTGCTGCGGTGGCAATCGTGCCGTGGGGTGTCATCGCGTTCTACCAGATCGGCGGGCTGATCACGGGAAGTGATCCCGGGATTGTTGTGCGCGTACTGACGATTGTGTTGCTGCTCATCACGAGCGCGTACTGGTATGACATCCGACTCGCTCGCGTAAGGGAGCGCCCGAGGATCGCCGAGATCGCGCACCTGGTCTTCGTGGCAGCAACGGTGACACTTCTCGCGTGGACAATCTTCGCGATCGTCGCTAAGTGAGGTCGCGCAGCCGCGCCGCTGCACCCTGACCGCGACCACTGCGCCGCTCCGAGCCGACGGCGATCACGAGGAGCACCGCTCCCGCGGTCGCGAGTGTGATCCACCACGGGAGCGCACCGATGTTGCGTCCGATTTGCACCGCGAACACGACGATGTTCTCGATCGGCAGCGCGATGATGCCCAGTATGAATGGGGCAGCCAGTCTGCGTAGCGAACCGATGAGAATCGCGATGAGGGCCAGGGCAATGACCAGAATTGCGCGCTCCGTGCGGGGGTCCGTTCCGGTCGCAAGGATCGACGGAAGCAGGGTGACGATAATGCCGGGCGCGAGCAACCGCCATGAACCTGTGAAGCCAATCGGCCACGAGTTGAGGCTGCGACGGGCATCCACCGTCTCGGAGGCGGGACGCATCGCGATTATCCCGACCGCGAGTAGCGCGAGCCCGAGCGGCAGCGAGAAGGTCTCGACTCGCAGTTCGCGCTGGCTCCAGCTCGCAACAGCGGTGCTCCAGGCGACGGCGAACGTGAACCACACTGGCGGGAGGGTGACCGGCCGGGTCCGCGCGCGAGCGGTCGTCACGATCATGAGTGCGAGCAGTAGGAGCGACAGCACCAACAGCGTGATGATGGGGAACCAGCCCTCATGAACCGTCGCGATCGGCCCGATCACCAGGTACAGCACGGCAGGAGCAAAGACCCAGCGTGAGATCGTCGGGAGCAGACGCCCGGCAACCGCGGCGAGCACGGTCGCTGCAATCGCAAACCCGAGTACCGGCAGCATCACGAGATTGGGGCTTGCGACATCCACAGTGTCTAGCCCCAGCCCGTAGCGCACGCCCTGAATGGCTCCCGCGGAGGCCACACCGATCGCCACCACGAGCAGCGGCGTACGCAGCGGGGCGGTGCTGGGCGACCGGAGGACGGCGGCGAGCAGGATCAACACGAGCGCGCTGGCCAAGAGGCCCAGGGACCGCCAAGGGAGCGTGGCATCCTCGCCGGAGCCCGACACGGCCAACACGACGAGCACGGGCACAGCGCCGACTCCGAGACCCGTCCAGAATAGGCCGAGTGCTGACAGACCGAAGCCCGGCCGATCACGGGCGACCAGGATTGCCGCGATGACGGCAGTCGTGAGAGCGGGCGGCAGCAGATAGGGCTCGAGCGCGGTGATGCCGGCGAGCCACCACACGCACCACAGGGCTCCAGTGAAGGCGATGATCGCGGTCGGCCAGCCGTAACGGCGCTTGGCGAACACCGCCGTCGCGACCCCACCAATTCCGAGAATCACGAGCACGAGGAAAGTGGTCGGGATACCCGCAGCGGCCCGGAGGAGGCCAAGCGCGACCGCTATCGCGCCGGTGACGAGCGCGGAGACCTCGATCCAGGCTCGAACGACCCGCGCATCGGCCTCGCTTAGCCCCCGCGACTGAAGGGCGACGGCGATAGGGCCCGCTGCAGGCAGCGTGCAGGCGACGATCACGGCGATCACCGGAAGGGTGATGGGAGAGGCACTGACAGACAGCACTTCGGCACCGACACAGATGACCACAACCGCGAGGGCGGGCACGAGTAGCGCCGCAGCGCCCGCGCGTATCACGAGGGTGAGTCCTGGGCGTCGGGTGAGCAGAATCGCCACTAGGAGAGCGAACGTCAAGCCGGTCGACAGGGCAGTCCAGCCGCTTCGCTCGATGAACACCGAGACGATCCCGAGGGCGAACGGCACAGCGGTGACCCCGAGGACGGCATACCAAGAGCCGGCCTTGAACCAGCCCACCAGGGTGACCACTAGTGCAGTCAGCGCGCCCACTGTCGTCGTAAGGCAGAGTACAGCGATCGTTTCAAAGCCCATCAGGTCGAAGGCCGAAGCGACGATCACGAGCGCATAGGCATAGCCGATCGCGACGTGAGCCGGCCGAGCCTTCGCCGGCACAGTCCGCGCGACCACGAACAGCGCCGCGACGGCGGCGGCGCCCGCGACCACACGGAGGTTGGTGTCGGGCCACGAGATGATCGCGACCAGAACGAGAGCGATGTGCGATGCCACTGCGAACGGCAATCTCAAAGCGACCCTCAGAGGCGCACGCCTCGCCACCACGACGAGGATCGCCGCAAGCGCAACCGCCAATACGAGTAGCGCGACGATCCGCTCTGGAAGTGCGAACGCCGACCACATCGCGAGGGCCACGAGGGCGAGCGAGAGGAGCCACAGGGCAACCGCGAGGTGCACGGCGCTTCTTCGGCGCCACGCGAGGAATGCGGTGCCGAGGGACGCCGCGCTCAGCGTCAGAACGGCGGTCAGCTCGGGGATGGGGTCGGAGCCGGCGAGAGGCTCGTCGAAGACTCCGGCAAGAAGGCTGATGCCGGCGAGACTCGCGGCGGGCACAGCGGTTGCCAGAACCACGGTCCACGAGCCCGCGTGCAGCGGCGAACTGCCACCCACGAGCGCGATGAGCACGAGTGCTCCCGCCGCCGCTCCGGCGATCAGCGGAAGGTACCAGCCCTCGACGGCAAGGTCAGCAACGAGCGGTAAGAGCGCGACAGCTGACGTGATTAGCACCCCAGCGGCATACGCCCAGAAGCGGGGGAGCTGGTTGCGGCGCGCAAGCCAAGCGAGTCCAGCGAATGCCGCAAGCGCGCCCGAGGTGATCCACACTCGCGCCGGTGACGGCTCGACCGGAACCACGACCAACTGAATCGCAGCGGCGGGAAGCACGAGCAACTGGATCAAGGTGATTGTGCTGTGGTCGGTCTTCAGCGGGCTACCGAATCGGCCCGCATAGCGCCGAGCAACTTCGTGCGCGCCGAGCGCCGCGCCGGCGACCCCGAGAGAGCCCAGCACCTGCGCCCAGTCGGTGTCCAACCCGTAGGCGAACGGTGCCGGTGCCAGCGCAAGCACCACGAGGCCAGCCCACAGCCAGGTGCGCAGCCGCACGAGCGCAGCGAGGGCCAAGAGAATGGCTGCGGCCACGAGCATCCCGATGCCCGCGAAAGTCCACTCGGAGACGCCCGCGGGGGAGCTCTGCGAGAACGCCCAGACGTCTAGAGCGAGGAATACCGCACCAAGCGCACCGACGGCCTCGGCAGAGAAGGTAAGCCCACGCCAGGCGAGGAGCCACGCGCCACCCATGAAGATCGCGCTAATCCCGGCCATGATGGCCGTGCGCGTATCGAAGTCGGTGAGGTCGGGGTTGAAGAACGTGAAGACGATCGCCGCGACTGCGAAGAGCCCGGCGCCGGCGACAGCGAGAACGGACTGCACGCTGAGCTGTGAGTTCGCGCGCTCGGGGACCGCCTTGACGACCGGCGCAGCAACCGGGCGGACAGCCGCCGGCGCGGGGGCATAAGCAGCCTCGGTCGGCAGCGCATCGATGAGTCGCTGCCGATGACGCAGGGCCTCAGCGGCCGTAATCGATGACTGCCAGAGTGCCGTGCCCTCGGGGCCAGCGAGTTGAGCGCCGCAGACGCCGCACGCGCCCGGTTGGGTTAGGGCGGCATCACAGCGGGGGCACGAGCTGGTGCTCGTCAGATAGAGCGCCGCGTTTTCAGTCCACGAGCTAGGCATGCCGCCAGCCTAGGTCGAGAGATGCTCGGGATGCGCGACCTGTGCACAAGGGCGGCGGCCAGCCGCGCATCCCGAGCGACTGCCTAGAAGGTGCCCGCGTTGAGGCGTTCCTGCATCGCGCGAACGGTGATCGGTCCGACATCCCCGTCTTGCCCAACACCGAGGTAGCCCTGAAGAGCTCGCTTGCTGTTCGGGCCAAAGTCGCCATCGGCCGTCACGCCGAGCTTGGACTGGAGCGCGGCCGCTGTCTGCGGTCCGAACTCGCCATCGACCGCTACGCCCAGCACTGCTTGAAGCGCGCTCGTCGTGGCCGGCCCCCACTCGCCATCAACGGCCAGGCCAGCTCCTGAAGCTGCCGCGGCGGCCTTGGCGGGTGCTGGCGCGCCTGCCTCTTTCGCCTTGCGAGCGGCCTTCGCCTCTTCGAATGCCTTGTCGTTGCGGGCCTGTGTGCCCTTCTTGCGTGCTTCGTCGCTGCGGCGCTGGCGCGCCTCTGCGTCGGTCTCTTTCGCGTCTGCCACGGTGTCCTCCTGCTTTGTGGGTCAATGTGGCGCCAACATTATCAGAGCGACCGAAAGCGGGGTTGCCGCAAGCGCCGATCGAACGTATCTTCGACTCATGGTTCATCACTGGCGCCCCAGCGACAACCTTGAGCACACCTTTCGGCCCGGCGAGTGGAACCTCTTCGATCGGGGACAGCTCGTCGGCGTCATCCAGTTCGGTCGCATCAATGGCCGGTCCGGCCTGCGCGGGCTGAGCCCAGCGGGAGTGGTGCTGGGCTACGCGTTCACGCTCGAGGAGAGCTGCGATCGGCTTTGGGGGTGGTACCTAGCGCTTGGCGACTCGACCGCGGCCAAACAGCAGCCAGAGAAGCGAGCCGATGAACGACAGGAAGAACGCCACCAGAATCCAGACGAACTTGCCGAGGCCGCCGTGGTTCGGGTTGTTGGCGATCGACACGACCGTGATGATGAAGACAATCAGGCCGATTATTCCGCCGCCGACGGAGAGGGTAATGGGATCCATGTGACGAGCCTAGGGGACGGCGCTCTAGGAGAGGACTACCCCGACGGTCACCGAGTCGGCAACCCCAACTCCAACGCCGACTCCGACCCCGGTGACTGCTGACCCGGCATAAACCAGTGTCGCTTCGTCTCCCGTCGGTGGAGCACACGAGGATGAATGCCATGACCCAGACCGTCACCGCGACCCCACGCGCTGCGTGGCTCGCTACTGCACGGCTAGTGCCGATACAGGCCCAACCATGCTCATAGTTCTGCATCGCGTAGCGGGAGGCCGCATTGCCGCGGATCGCCGAAGTGACGAGGGCGGGGCCGTGGGCATCGAGTATGTGGACCACCTCGCGAGTTTCGTCGCGCAGCATGAGGCCGCCAAACCCCGATGGGTATGGGATGACACGGCTCACTGGTACCCCGAGCTGCTCGCTGCGCGGGTGCGCGTCGACCGCTGCTACGACCTGAGGTTGTGCCACACGATCCTGCGCAACTCGGCGCTGACGGCCGGGTCAGCTCTGGCGACCGGGCCGGCCAGTTCGTGGGATTCGCCGCGCGGCCAGGAGCGCCCCCGCACCGGCACTCTCTTCGAGCTCGACGATGTTGAGTCGAGGGTCGAGGCCGACCCCGTCGCCGAGCTGTTGCTGCAGCGGGAAGCGGTAGGGGCATCCGCCGAGCCGGGTCGGATCGAGCGGTTGCTCGCGGCGGAGTCAGCTGGCGCGTTGATCGCGGCCGAGCTGCATTTTGCGGGGTTGCCCTGGCGCACCGATCGCCACGAGGAGATCCTTGGCCGACTGCTCGGCCCTCGGCCCGCAGAGGGCGAGCGCCCCGAGAAGGTGCAGACAGTGCTCGATAGCGTGCGGTCGGCGCTGGAGGCACCGGAGCTGAACCCCGACTCGCCCATCGACCTGCTGAGAGCGCTCGGTCGGGCCGGACTCCAGGTCACCTCGACCCGATCGTGGGAGCTCAAGAAGCTCAAGCACCCCGCCATCGAGCCCCTTCTGGAGTACAAGAAGCTGGCGCGACTACTTTCCTCTAATGGCTGGCAGTGGATGGACACCTGGGTGGCCGACGGCAGGTTCCGGCCTGACTACGTGCCGGGCGGAGCGGCGACGGGGCGCTGGGGGGCGAGCGGCGGGGGAGCGCTGCAACTACCCAAACAGGTGCGCGGGGCGGTGGTCGCCGATCCCGGCTGGAAACTGGTCGTCGCAGACGCGTCGCAGCTCGAACCGCGCATCCTCGCCGCGATGTCGGGCGACCGCGGCATGGTGCAAGCCGGCTCTGCCGGCGATCTCTACGCAGGCATTGTTGCCAGTGGCGCTGTAGAAACCCGTGATCAGGCCAAAGTGGCGATGCTCGGTGCGATGTACGGCGCTACGACAGGCGAAAGCGGTCGGCTGATGCCTAGGCTCGCCCGCGTCTATCCTCAGGCAATCGCCATGGTCGAGGATGCCGCCCGCGCTGGGGAACGCGGAGAAGTCGTCACAACGCGCCTGGGTCGCAGCTCCCCTCGTGGGCAGAGCGCAGGCTACGACGAAGTGGCATCTGAGTCCGAAGTGAACCGCTCCCGGTCCCGCGCACGGGCGTGGGGCAGATTCACGCGCAACTTCATCGTTCAAGGCACTGCGGCGGAGTGGGCGTTGTGCTGGATGGCGAGCATCCGTCGGAGGCTCAATGCTCATGCGGCAGGCGCATGGCTGACGGACTCGCCCCACCTCGTGTTCTTCCTGCATGACGAGGTTGTCGTGCACTGCCCCGTCGAGCAGGTCGAGAACGTGAGAGGCGCACTGACTGCCGCAGCAGTGGAGGCGGGACAACTTTTGTTCGGTGCGATTCCGGCCGAGTTTCCGATCACTATCGCCGTTGTGGACGACTACGGGCGCGCAAGTAGGTGAACGTTGTCGGGGGAGTGACAAACCCGCCACTGCCTGAGATGCTTTCACGATGAACACGATGATCTCCACGCGACTCGGAGTGGTTGCGATTGCGGTGGCTGCGCTTCTCGTCGGTTGTGCGCCCGCCGAAGGCGAGGCAGCACCTGACCCTGAGGTGGCCGCACCGATCGAAGAGTCGGCCGAGCCTCAACCCGCTTCCGAACCCGCGATTACGATGCTTGTAGATGGCGTTGAGTGGAGTGGAACGGTTCCGAGTGCGTCCTACTTTGCAGGTGGCGCGCCCAGCTTGGACCCCGAGGGAAGGACTTACCTTCAGCTTGCGTTTCCCTCAGCAACCTCACCGGACACCCGCCAACTGACGTTCGGGATCTTTGGATTCACGGGGTCGACTGGTCCTTGGCAAGACTTCGCCGAAGTCAATTTCTCTGGCTCCCCAACGGGTGGCAGCGACGATGTCTCGACTCAGGGGTACCAGTACGACGTACCTGAGCAAAAGACTGACTTCGTTTTTGAGGTCACCAAGTGGGAGTCGACGGGTACCGACACGGCCGTCATGTCTGCGACGTTCTCGGGCGGCCTCGCCGGAATCCTGGGTGCCGGGCCCACGGTCATCTCGAACGGGGTTATCACCGACATTGAGGTGGTCGTCTTCCCCGACCCGTTCTAACTCAGGGGACGCACCTCGTGTCAACCTAGGGGCTGTTCGTGCGCGTCGTGCAGGTGAGGGACTTTCGAACAAGTTGAGGAGCGCCATGCCACATCTCAGGTCTGCCATTACGCGAATGGCTGTGATTGTTGCCGCCAGCAGCATCGCGCTCACCGGCTGCGGTGCTGCTCCTCCAGTGGGAGAGGTCGCTCCTCCGCGCTCACCCGTGGCAGCAACTCCGAGCCCGACGCCGACCGAGGAGGCACCC
>JANOED010000285.1:0-2188 GCA_031413035.1 Leifsonia sp.
CATTGAATGATTACAGCATAGAACAGGTATCTATATAAATGCGGAGAAACATCTTGAAAGCAAAAATCAATATTTACACAGATGGCTCGGTAAAGAAGCGCACGGTGCACAAGGGTCGCTAGCGACCGCTGACAACACCCCGGCTCGTAAACTGGGCGGATGATGCTCACCGTGTTCGCCGTCGGCGACCTTCCGGAGTTTGTCGCGGGGGACGACCTGCCGGTGATGCTCGGGGATGCGCTGGTCGACATCCTTGAGGAAGGCGACATTGTCGTGGTCACCTCAAAAATCGTGAGCAAGGCGGAGGGCCGGCAGGTCGCGGGCGCCGACCGCGAGGACGCGATCACCGCCGAGACGGTGCGCGTGGTCGCGACGAAGGCGCACCCGGGAGGCATCACGCGCATTGTCGAGAACCGACTGGGCATTATTGCTGCCGCAGCGGGCGTCGACGCGAGCAACACGCCCGACGGTGTCGTGTTGTTGCTCCCCCTAGATCCCGACACCAGTGCGCAGAAGATCGCCACCGCTCTGCGCGAGCGCTTCGGTCACGAGGTCGGAGTGCTGATCACCGACACTCTGGGACGACCGTGGCGGGAGGGACAGACGGACGTCGCGATCGGGGCGGCGGGCATCCGCGTGCTGGATGATCTGCGGGGCACTACCGACGCGTCTGGCCGACGACTCGATGCCACGATCGCCGCCACCGCCGACGAGCTGGCGGGCGCTGCCGAGCTCGTGAAGGGTAAGGCGAACGGGCTGCCGGTGGCGATCATCCGCGGGATGGGTCACCTGGTCGGCGACCTCGACTTGCCCGGTGCGCGAGCGCTGATTCGCCCGGCGGCAGACGACCTGTTCAGGCTCGGCACGAATGAGGCCTACGCGGAGGGTTTCGAGGCTGGCCGGGCGAGTGCCGACTGACTGGGTCTTCGTCGTCCCGGTGAAGGGGTCGACGGACGCGAAGTCGCGTTTCGGTCCCGGCGACAACAGCGAGCTGGCCCTCGCGATGGCGCTCGACACGGTCGAGGTCGCGTTGACCGCGGGTCGCGTGATTGTCGTGACTGGGGATGCCACCCCCTTCGCCGCGCTCGGCGCCTTGGGTGTCCCAGACCCGGGCCGTGGGCTGAATGCCGCCATCGCGTCGGGCTCGGATCATGCGGGCCTCGCCACCTCGCGTGCAGTGCTCCTCGCGGACCATCCCGCCCTCACGCCGACCGAGCTCGCCGAGGTTCTGGCTGCCGCCGCCCGGCATCCCCTCGCGTTCGTCGCCGACGCGGAGGGTGAGGGCACGGCCCTCACCGCCGCTGCGCCGGGCGTTCCGCATGTGCCGCTCTTCGGCCCCGCATCGGCCGCCTCTCATCGTGCCGCCGGCTACGTGGAGCTGGGCGCCCGCGCCAGCGCGGGCGAGGGCCCCAGCCGCGCGGCGTGGCCCGGCTTGCGCCGGGATGTCGACACCGCCGAGCAGCTCGCGGGGCTCACGCACCTCGGCCCGCGTACGCGCGCTTACCTGAACCGCCGCTAGTAAGCAGCGGCGCGCGCCGTTCAGCCGATGCGTCTCAGCGCAGACATGGCGCTGGCGACGACCTCATCATCCGACCACTCGGCCATCGCGCGCGCCCGCGTTCCGCCGATGAAGGTGAGCAGGCTGGGAGTTCCGAAGGCGGCGTAGCCGTTCACCCAGAAGCCCCAGAGCCCGGGATCCTGTGGGTCGATCCAGCGGATGACCTCCGCCTCTGGGTTCCAGAACACCGTGTCGAAGGTGAGCCAGAGCTTGTCGAGCAGGCCCATGCCGAGCGCGTCGATTGCGGCCGTCGTCGCTTCGGGCAGCGCAGGAGTGAACGATACGGCGCCGGCTTGCAACACCCCGAGTGGCAGGGTGACGATCGCCGAGTCGGCGAGGATGCTGCGACCGTCCGTCGAGCGCACCGTCACTCCGTCGTCGTTGTGCTCGATCGCGGCGACGATCCAGTTGAGCTCGATCGCGAGGCCGGATGCCAACTCCTGAGCGAGCGGACCGTACCCGCCAGCGACGAGAGCATCACCCCCGACAAGTTCGTCACCCTCGTCGAGCGCCGCGATCGCGAGCTCGTCGGGGTCGGCCCCGAACTCGAGTGGGATCTCGATCGTCGTGGCCCACTGTTGCTCGGGCGTCGGGGTGTCGGGCAGCAGGTCGGAGAGCGGTCGTGACTCG
>JANOED010000286.1:0-4216 GCA_031413035.1 Leifsonia sp.
TCGCCGTCGAAACCGAACATGATCTCGGTGCGACGGTCGTCGCCAAACCGCTCGACGATCTCGGTGAGCTCGTCTTTGATGATCGTGCGCTGTTCGCTCGGGGTGGCGAGAATGTGGTGGTACGTGGCAATCAGTCGCTCAAGCTCGTCGTGCTCGTCGATGATCTTCTGCCGCTCAAGCGCAGCGAGTCGCCGCAGTTGCATGTCGAGAATCGACCGGGCCTGGAGGTCGTCGACGTCGAGCAGCGTCATGATGCCTTCGCGCGCGTCATCCACTGTGGCGGATGCCCGGATCAGGGCGATGACCTCGTCGAGCGCATCGAGCGCCTTCAGGTAGCCACGCAGGATGTGGGCGCGTTCCTCGGCCTTGCGCAAGCGGAAGGTCGTGCGACGCACGATGACGTCGATCTGGTGCTCGATCCAATGGGCGATGAAGCCGTCGATCGGAAGAGTGCGAGGGATGCCGTCGACGATCGCCAGCATGTTGGCGCCGAAGTTGTCTTGCAACGGCGTGTGCTTATAGAGGTTGTTGAGCACAACCTTGGCCACGGCGTCACGCTTGAGCACAATCACGAGACGCTGCCCGGTGCGGCCGGAGGTCTCATCGCGAATGTCGGCGATGCCGCCGATCCTGCCGTCTTTCACCAACTCCGCGATCTTGAGGGCGAGGTTGTCAGGGTTCACCTGATACGGCAGCTCGGTGACCACAAGACAGGTGCGGCCCTGCAACTCCTCGACCGTGACCACCGCCCGCATCGTGATCGAGCCGCGTCCCGTGCGGTACGCGTCGTGAATCCCCTTGACTCCGAGGATCTGCGCGCCGGTGGGGAAGTCGGGGCCCTTAATGCGCTGCATTAGGGCTTCGATGAGCTCGTCGCGCGATGCATCCGGATTCTCCAATGCCCAGAGCGCCCCGGCTGAAACCTCGCGCAGATTGTGTGGCGGGATGTTGGTGGCCATGCCGACCGCGATGCCGACCGACCCATTGACGAGCAAGTTCGGGAACCGCGCGGGAAGCACGTCGGGCTCTTGAGTCTTGCCGTCGTAGTTGTCGCTGAAGTTGACGGTCTCCTCGTCGATGTCGCGAACCATCTCCATCGCGAGCGGCGCCATCTTGGTCTCGGTGTACCGTGGCGCCGCAGCGCCATCGTTGCCGGCCGACCCGAAGTTGCCTTGGCCGAGCGCGAGGGGGTATCTCAGACTCCACGGCTGCACGAGACGAACGAGCGCGTCATAGATGGATGCATCGCCGTGCGGGTGGAACTGCCCCATCACCTCACCGACGACACGGGTGCACTTGTTGAATCCCTTGTCTGGCCGGTAGCCGCCGTCGTACATCGCGTAGATGACCCGACGGTGCACCGGCTTGAGACCGTCACGCACGTCGGGCAGGGCGCGACCGACGATGACGCTCATCGCGTAGTCGAGGTACGACCGCTGCATCTCAAGCTGCAGATCAACCTGCTCGACCTTGTCGTGCCGGTCGTCGATCGCGGCGTTCTCGAACCGAGGTTCGGTGGGGGTGTCTTCGTCAGCCATTAGTGGCCCTTCGTCTGGCGGGGAATCGAGCTGGTCCGAGAATCAAGCGTTTCGGGATCCGACGCGATCAAATGTCGAGGAACCGCACGTCTTTGGCGTTGCGTTGGATGAAGTTTCGGCGCGACTCGACGTCTTCACCCATGAGGGTCGAGAAGATCTCGTCGGCCGCCGCCGCGTCGTCCAGCGTCACCTGAAGCAGGGTGCGCGTAGCGGGGTCCATCGTGGTTTCCCAGAGCTCGGTGTAGTCCATTTCACCGAGACCCTTGTAGCGCTGGATTCCGTTGTCTTTCGGGATGCGCTTGCCGGCCGCGACGCCGTCGGCGAGCAGGGCATCCCGCTCTCGGTCGCTGTAGACAAACTGGTGCTCGGCGTTCGACCACTTGAGTCGGTAGAGCGGTGGCTGCGCGAGGTAGACGAATCCGTGATCGATCAACGGCCGCATGTAGCGGAACAGCAGCGTCAGTATCAGGGTCGTGATGTGCTGACCATCGACATCGGCGTCGGCCATCAGCACGATCTTGTGGTACCTGGCCTTCTCGGGGTCGAAGTCTTCGCCGACACCCGCGCCGAACGCGGTGATCATCGCCTGCACCTCTGCGTTGGCCAGAGCGCGGTCGAGGCGCGCCTTTTCGACGTTGAGAATCTTGCCGCGCAAGGGCAGGATCGCCTGAAACTCGGGGTCACGTCCCTGTACGGCGGAGCCGCCTGCCGAGTCGCCCTCGACGATGAAGATCTCGCTGAGCGACGGATCTTTGCTCGAGCAATCGCGCAGCTTGCCGGGCATGCCGCCCGACTCGAGCAGCCCCTTGCGTCGAGTCTGCTCGCGCGCCTTGCGCGCGGCAATGCGCGCCTGGGATGCCTGAATCGCCTTGCGAATCACGTCGCGGGCCTGCGTCGGGTTGCGATCGAACCAGTCGCCCAGCTGTTGCCCCGCGACACGCTGCACGAACGCCTTCGCCTCCGTATTGCCGAGTTTGGTCTTGGTCTGGCCCTCGAACTGCGGCTCGGCGAGCTTGACCGAGATAACGGCCGTCAGGCCTTCACGCACGTCATCGCCGGAGAGGTTCTCGTCCTTCTCTTTGATGATGTTCTTCTCGCGGGCGTACTTGTTCACGAGCGTTGTCAGCGCCGCCCGAAAGCCCTCCTCGTGCGTTCCACCCTCGTGGGTGTTGATCGTGTTCGCGTAGGTGTGCACCGACTCGGTGTAACCGTTCGTCCACTGCATCGCGACCTCGAGAGAGATCTTGCGGTCGCTGTCCTCAGACTCGAACGCGATCACTTCTGGGTGGATGAGCTCGTTCTTCTTGGCTTTGTTGAGGTACTCGACGTAGTCGACCAGGCCTCGCTCGTACTTGTAGCTCTCCGTGACCTCCTCGTCGCCGCGCTCATCGGTGATCGTGATGCGCAGCCCCTTGTTGAGGAAGGCCATCTGCTGAAACCTGGCGCGCAGTGTCTCGAAGTCGAACTCGACGGTTTCGAACGTCTCCACGCTCGGCCAGAAGGTGACAGTCGTGCCTGTGTGGTCTGAAGTCTCGCCTTGCTTGAGCGGGGCATCCGGAACACCGTTGCTGAAGCTCATCCGCCAGACGTGCCCCTGCCGGTGCACCTCAACGTCGAGCGAGCTCGACAGTGCGTTTACGACCGAAATGCCGACGCCGTGTAGACCGCCAGAGACCGAGTATCCGCCGCCGCCGAACTTTCCGCCGGCGTGAAGAATGGTGAGCACAACCTCGACCGTCGACTTCTGCTCTTGCTGGTTGATGTCGACGGGGATTCCGCGGCCGTTGTCGATGACGCGCACCGAGCCGTCCCGGCGAATCGAGACCCGTATGTCGTCGCAGTATCCGGCAAGCGCTTCGTCAACCGAATTGTCGACGACCTCGTACACGAGGTGGTGAAGACCCCGGGGACCGGTCGATCCGATGTACATGCCTGGGCGCTTGCGCACCGCTTCCAGTCCCTCGAGGATCTGGATCTGGTCTGCGCCATAGCTATCGGCGGCGACATGACCGTTGGAGATAGAACTAGTTTCGTGTCCGTCTTCGGGGGGCGTCGATGTCATCTGTGGTGGGCTCCTGCCGATCGGGTCACGCTGCCATTCGAAGCGGGTAGCTCCCGTGGGGAGGTGCTTGCGACGGCTCGCATGATTCTACCAAACTCGCGCGCCCGAAAGGCCGAAATCGGCGATCTGGGGGCATTTCGTGGGTCGCTTGACCTGATTTGCCCAACTAACCGTAAGTATCGCGAGGACCCCGGCCTGGAATTGATCTGGGGCCGCGTTTCCAGGATGGAGCGTTGGGTCCTTCAAACCGCACCGATTGGATGCCCGCCTCAGGGAAGTGCTGTGCGATCGTTGTCGTGATCTGACTGCGCATCAACCGCAGTTGTGTCGCCCACGCAGTGGAGTCGCACCTCACCGTGAGGGTTCCTTCCTCGATGCTGATGGGATCGCAGTGCGCAGCGGTTTCGTCCCCAACAATGTCTGCCCATGATGCGAGAAGCTCGGAGCGAGCTAGGGGCGAGGTCCACCCCATTTTCGCTGTGAGGCCATCGATGACGTCGCCGAGGCCGAGCGGGTCACGCCCGGGAGCGAACGGAACACTCGTGCCCTCCCTCTTCTCGCGCTTGCGACTCATGACGCTCGAGCGCTGTCCGCCGAACACGCGTTTGAACCTCAG
>JANOED010000287.1:0-11312 GCA_031413035.1 Leifsonia sp.
GGCCTTGCGCCACCGTGCGTGCGCGATCGTCGGCTCGTACCCGAGGCGCTGCCACATGTCTTCGGCGGTGTAGGGCGCGAACAGGCTCAACCCCATCGCGATGACCTCGACCGCTTCGCGCACCGCCGCGTCTGCACCACCTGGGCCCGAGTCGATCGTCTTGCGGGTCGCGTTGACGAGCTCCATGATCCGGGCGACGAGCACGTTGAACTTGAAGGCTTCCACGAGCCCAGGAGCATCCTGAAGCAGCCGGTGGGTCTGGCGACGCAAGGCGACATCGCCGGTCTTCCACTCGACGTCGGGAGCGCTCGTAACGTCGCCGGCGAGACGCCACGCGCGGGCGAGGAACTTCGCCGATGCCGCTGGCGAGACATCCGACCAGTCAATGTCGTCTTCGGGCGGGCCAGCGAAAGCCATCGTCAGTCGTACTGCGTCGACACCGTGTTCGTCGAGTTGGTCACTCAGACGCACGAGGTTGCCCTTGCTCTTCGACATGGCGGAGCCGTCCATAAGCACCATGCCCTGGTTCAGCAGCGCGCTGAACGGCTCGGTGAAGCTCACATAGCCGAGGTCGACAGCACCTTGGTGATGAAGCGCGCGTACAGCAGGTGCAGAATCGCGTGGGTCACGCCACCGACGTACTGGTCTACTGGCGCCCACTTCTCGGCCTCGGCGGGGTCGAAGGCGCGCGTGTCGTCACTGGGGTTCAAGAAGCGCAAGAAGTACCACGAGCTGTCGACGAAGGTGTCCATCGTGTCGGGATCGCGAAGCGCCGGGCTGCCATCGCGCGGGTCGGCAACGTTCACCCACTCCTCGGCCGCACCGAGCGGCGACTGACCCTTGGGCTGGAGGTCGAGACCGTCGGTGGGCGGCAACACGACCGGCAACTGCTCATCGGGAACGGGAATCAGTTCGCCGTCGGCACCGTGAATGATCGGGATGGGCGTGCCCCAGTAGCGCTGACGACTGATGAGCCAGTCGCGCAGCCGGTAGGTCTTCGCAGCACGACCGGTGCCTGCGGCCTCGAGCTGTTCGATAATCTTCTTGATCGCGTTGTTCTTGCTGAGTCCGTTCAGCGGACCCGAGTTGATCATTCTGCCGTCACCGGTAAGCGCCGTACCATTGGCCACCGGATCGAGCGGGCCTCCAGCGATCATCTCCTCGGTAACCACTGGGATCGCTCCTGTGACCGGCGCCGTGGTGTCGAGAACCACGCGCACCGGCAGGTCGAACTTTATTGCGAAGTCGAGGTCGCGCTGGTCGTGTGCCGGCACTGCCATGACGGCACCGTGTCCGTAGTCTGCGAGCACATAGTCGGCCGTCCAGATCGGCATGCGCTCACCCGTGACGGGGTTGGTCGCGAAGCGCTCGAGCGGGATACCCGTCTTCTCGCGAGACGCGTCTTGCCGCTCGATCTCGGTGTTCTTCTGGGCCAACTCGAGGTACTCGGCGAAGGCGGACTTCACCGCGGGCGTCGACCCCGCCACGAGTTCGGCGGCCAGTTCAGAGTCGGGAGCTACAACCATGAACGTTGCACCGTACAGCGTGTCTGGGCGGGTGGTAAAGACGGTAATCGGCTCGGCGCGACCCTCGATCACGAAGTCGACGTCGGCGCCGATCGAGCGACCGATCCAGTTGCGCTGCATCGTGATGACCTTCGCTGGCCACGAGCCCTCGAGCTGGTTGAGGTCGTCGAGGAGGCGATCTGCGTAGTCCGTGATCTTGAGGTACCACTGCGTCTTCTTGCGCTTAACGACGATGGCACCCGAACGCTCAGACGTGCCATCCGGCAGCACCTGCTCGTTCGCGAGAACTGTCTGGTCTACCGGATCCCAGTTGACCCAGGAGTCCTTGCGGTAGGCGAGGCCCTTCTTGAACATCTCGAGGAAGAGCCACTGGTTCCAGCGGTAGTAGTCGGGGTCGCTCGTGTGCAGCACGCGATCCCAGTCGAAGCTGGCCGCGTAGCGCTTCATGCTCTGCTTCTGCTGCTCGATGTTGGCGTAGGTCCACTCTCGGGGATCGACTCCACGCTTGATCGCGGCATTTTCTGCGGGGAGCCCGAACGAGTCCCAGCCGATTGGGTGCAGTACGTTGAAGCCCTGCTGCCGCCAATAGCGTGCGATCACGTCGCCGAGCGCGTACGCCTCCGCGTGGCCCATGTGAAGGTCTCCCGACGGGTACGGAAACATGTCGAGCACGTACTTGCGCGGGCGAGTGTCACTGGAGTCCGACGTCGCGAACGGCTTCAGTTCGTCCCAGATGGGAAGCCATTTCTCCTGGATCGCGGCGAAGTCGTAGTAGGGGCCGTCGTCGGGCGCGGTGCGGTGGTCGTGCTCGGTCACAGGGATCCTTAGAACGCGGGGCAAGCTTCAAGGGTATCGAACCCGTGATGGGCAGGCGCTCAGCTAGCCGCGCCGAGCACCGTGAGCAAAGCCTCGGCCTTGAGGTATGCCTCGGCGAGTTCGTCCTGTGGCACCGACATGGCGGTGATGCCCCCACCGGTGCCAATGGTGGCGCCCTCAGAGTCGAGGATGATCGAACGGATGACCATCGCGAGATCGACCGCCCCATCGAGACCGAGGTAGCCGAAGGCTCCCGAGTAGATGCCGCGTGGCCGGTGCTCAAGCGAGTCGAGGATTGTCGTTGCCGATCGTTTCGGCGCGCCCGTCATCGAGCCAGCGGGAAAACACGCCTCGATCGCGTCGATTGCGGTGAGACCGGCCGCTAGCTGCCCGCGAACGGTGCTGACCAGCTGATGAACATGTGCGTAGCTCTCGACCGCGAGCAGACTCGTGACCGCAACCGAGCCAACCGCCGACACCCGACCGATGTCGTTGCGCATCAGGTCGACGATCATCAGGTTCTCCGCCCGCTCCTTCTCGTTCGACTCGAGTTCGAATCGCAACTCCTCGTCCGCGAGCCCGGTGAGTCCTCGCGGGCGAGTCCCCTTGATGGGCTTCGACTCGATCGCGCCATCGGCCGACACCGAGAGAAACTGCTCGGGCGAGGCGCTGAGCAGGGAAACTCCCGCAGCGACGAGAAGGGCTCCGTGATGAGTGGGGCTGGATGCCCGAAGTTGTTGGTAGGTCGTAAAGGGGTCGGGGCGGGCATCCACTCGCGCTTCGGTGGTGAGGCAAAGCTGGTAGGCCTCGCCCTCGCGGATCGCGTCTTGGCAAGCATCGATCATCTCGAGATACTCGCCGTCAGAGTATGCCCAGGTAACCGCAGGCGGCACAGCGGGTAGGTCTCGACGCTGCTCGACCACCCGTTGGTCTCGATCGCGCTCCACCACCGCGAGCGCGGCCTCGACCTCGGCGCGGAAAGTTTCTACGCCGTCGAGCGCGAGAAGCGTCACTTCTCCCGTCTCATGGTTGAAGGCAAGGCATCGCGAGACGAACATCCATGCTGCATCGGGATAGCGGGATGAGCGGCTCACCTCGACTCCCATCGTCTCGCCGCGCAGCTCGTAGCCGAGCCAGCCCACCCACCCGAGGGCGAAGCCCGCCGGGGCCTCCGAGGTATCGGCGTCGGCTTGACGAGCGCGGAGCCACGGCACGACACCGTCCGGGAACTCCGTCGTGAGGCTCTCGGCCACGCCCAGGTAACTCATGCCTTCGAGAGCAGACGGCCCGCTATCCAGCCAGAAGGATGACTCGGCTCCCCCGCACAGCGCCATCCAAGCGTCGACCGGATCGACCCACCTGCCCAGTGCTGCAGTGTGTACGCGAGGACGCATACCCTAACCCTATGAGTGTGCAGTCGATCTTCAGGTGGCACGATGGCGTGCTGGAGCCGTTGGAGCACTGCGACATGACACTCACGGCGATCGAAGCGGCCGATTCGTGGCTCGTCAGCGACGGCCTCACACTCGCCCTCGACTTACACCGCCAACGCTTCATGACGTCAATCCCGCGGGGCCGCTACCTCCAGACCGATCCGGCCGCCTTTTGGGATACCGCGATCGCGACTATCCCAGACGAGGGCGACTGGTTTCCCCGCGTAGAACTGCACTCCAGGCTGGGCGGCCCGCGGCTCGTCTTCAGGCTGCGCAGCGCCCCCGAGCGCAGCAGATCAGCGAGTCTGGCAACGTGGACCGGGCGAGACCCTCGCAGGATTCCTCGAGTCAAGGGGCCAGACCTCGAAGCGATGCTCCGCATCCGTACCAAGGTGCAGAAGGTGGGTGCCGACGAAGCGGTCTTGCTGTCGCCTGACGGGTACGTGGTCGAGGGTGCGTACAGCGGCCTGCTGTGGTGGCGGGGGGAGATTCTGTGTGGTCCCCCGCCCGAATTGGAGCGAATCGACAGTGTCACAGCGCGAAGTGTGCTCACGCTGGCGCGCGCTCTGGGCCACGACATTCACGAGGAGGCGGTGACGCCGAGCGAACTCCACGGCACCGAACTGTGGGTGCTGAGCGCCCTGCACGGCATCCGCATCGCAACCCGCTGGGTGGATGGCCCCGAATTGGCTGAGCAACCCGGACGCTTGGCGGTGTGGCGAGCGCGGCTTGATGCGCTCAGGCGCCCGATCCACAAAGGACCCGCGTGAACGACGTAATCCTGTGGTTGCTCGACCTCGTGCAGTCGGTAGATCCGGTACTGCGAACCGTGCTAGCCGGCGTCGGGATCATGCTCGAGACGACAGTGCTACTGGGGCTGATTATTCCCGGCGACACCATCGTCATAATTGCGAGCACGGGCGTCGCGAGCATCACCGAGTACTTCGCGCTAGTCGTCGCGGTGATCGTCGGCGCGCTCCTGGGTGAGAGCATCGGGTTCGCCCTCGGGAGGTTCTTCGGGCCGCGCATTCGCACCTCACGACTCGGTGGCCGAATCGGCGAGCGCAACTGGGTGCGGGCGGAGAAATTCGTGGAGAGGCGCGGGGGGATCGCTGTCTTCATCTCGCGATTCCTGCCCGTGCTGCACTCGCTCGTACCGTTGACCGTCGGAATGAGTCCGATGCGGTACCGCACGTTCATCGCGTGGACGTTACCAGCGACGACGATCTGGACGCTCGCCTACGTTTCGGTGGGAACATTCGCGGCAGGTACTTTCAGGGAGTTGCTTGATCGGCTGCACTTCGCTGGCTACGTCTTCGCCGGCATTCTGGTCGTCTTCGTGGTCGTGGTGTGGCTCGTCAAGCGTCGCTTGGAGCAAACCGTTGACGAGGTGGTTGAGCAGGAGCCCGAACTGGAGCCGAATGACTCCCGCCCAACCACCGAGCTGAACTAGATCAGAGCGTCTAGATCAGACCGTTCTCAGTCAGCCACTGAGTCGCGATCTCAGGGCTTGAGAGCTGATCGACCGTCGACAGCACGTTGAGAGCAATGAGACCCTCAGCGGTGAGCTTGGCCTGTACCGCGTTGATGACATCCGCGATCTGATCGGCGATCTCGACGTTGACCAGCGGCACGACGTTCGATGCGAGGAAGAGGCCCTCGGGGTCTTCGAGCGTGACTAGGTTGTCGGTCTGGATGCGCGGGTCGGCCGTGTAAACGTTCGCAATGGTGATTGTGCCCGCGATGAGATCCTCGAACGTGGTGTCGCCGGTTGCGGTGAACGCGACGGTGACGCCGTACTTCTCGAGGAGACCGGTCGGGCCGTAGGGACGCTCAGCGAGCTCAGCCGGGCCGCCCAAGGTCAGCGGAACCGTGAGGCCCGCGAGGTCGGCGAGCGACGACACGTTGTTGGCCTCGGCGAACTCAGCGGTGACGTTATACGAGTCCTGATCGGTAGCGGACGCCTGATCGAGCACAGTGAGGTTCTCGGGCAATACTGCCTGAAGCTCAGCGAATACGTCGTCGGACGAAGTCGCCGTCGTGTCGGGGCTGTAGAACTGGAGCAAGTTACCCGTGTACTCGGGGAACAGGTCGATCTCGCCGTCTTCAAGCGACGGGAGGTAAGCATCGCGCTGACCGATGTTGAAGGTGCGCTCGACCGTGAAGCCGGCGTTCTCGAGAGCCTGGGCGTAGATCTCCGCGATGATTTCGTTCGAGTAATACGCCTGCGAGCCGATCGTGATCGTCTCGCTGGCACCCGATTCCGAACCCGAGTCCAGAGGATCACCGGTTGCGCACCCTGACAGGGCCAATGCCGCCCCGACCGCGACGGCACCAAGTGCGAGTCGGCCCTTGTTCCTAGCTGTGAACATGTTCATCCTTTTCCTAGTTCGATGGGGGTTCCCATCACCGCTCGTCGTCGGGGTGACGATGAGCGGACATCTGTGACCTGGCCTGCCGCGACACCGCGGGGCACGACTAGTCGTTGCAGGAGCGCAAAGAGGCCGTCAAGCACGAGGGCGAGCAGCACAACGAGCAGCGCGGCGCCAAGCATCCAATCGAATCGCCGCAGCGGTAGACCGGCGAAGATCGGAAGCCCCAGCCCGCCCAGACCGATGTAGGCAGCGACAGTTACGGTGGCGACGACCTGCAGCGTTGCTGACCGCAGACCGCCGATGAGCAGCGGTAGGCCAAGAGGAATCTCGACTCGGGTCAGAATCTGCCACTCGGTCATGCCGACGGCTCGCGCTGAGTCGATGACCCGGCGATCGACCTGCTCAAGCCCGGCGTAGGCACCAGCGAGCACGGAGGGGATCGCCAGCAGAACGAACGCGATGACCGCGGCCAGAGGCTTCTGCGTGACGCCGATAACGAGTACAAGCAGCAGGATCAGTCCGAACGACGGCAGCGCGCGCGCTGCGCCTGAGAGAGCAACCGCGAGTTCACGTCCGCGGCCAGTGTGGCCAATGAAGTAGCCCAGGGGAATGGCGATAGCGGCCGCGATGAAAACCGAAAGGAAGGTGTAGAACAGGTGCTGACCGACCAGTGCCGGCAGGGAGGGGTTATCAGTGAGTCGGTCTGGCGAAAATATCCAGCCGATTGCATCGAGGAACAACTCCATGGCTCACACCACCGCCGATCGTGCAGGCAAGAATAGACGGCGGCCCGCACGACGCGGGGCCCACGGCATGACCATGCGCCCGGCCACCACCAAGAGGTAGTCGACTATCAGAGCAATCACCATGACCGTCACAACGCCCGCGAAAATCTCGGGCACGATTCGGCGCTGGAAACCGTTGGTGAACAGGTACCCGAGGCTGTCGACCCCGATGAGGATGCCGACGGTCACCAGACTGATGGTGCTTACGGCAGTCACCCGGAGGCCGGCAAGGATGACGGGCCCGGCAAGCGGAAACTCGACCGCCCAGAATCGCCGCCACGCGCCAAAGCCGACCGCCGTCGCTGACTGGCGTATGGCCGGATCGACCGAGTCGAGGGCATCGGCGACTGAACGAGACATGATGGCAACCGCGTACAAAGTTAGCGCGACAGTGAGGTTGAGTGAACTGAGGTAGCTAATGCCGAGCAATGGCGGCAGGATCACGAACAGCGCCAAAGACGGGATCGTGTACAGCAGGCCCGCTAGCGTCAGCAGGAGCCCGCGGGTGAGCCGGAATCGGTAGGCGAGAAACCCCAGCGGGATGGAGATGAGAAAGCCGATGACGATGGGCGGAATCGACAGGGCAAGGTGCTCTAGCGTGAGCCGCCAGATGAGGTCGAGATTGGCGAGGACCCAGGTCACGGGCGCTCCGGCTCGTCGACAAGAACGCCAGCCGCGCGACCCTCAGAGTCGACCAGTATCGAGCCGGTGGGTGTTGATCTGATCGACAGAGCGCGTTTGCCGTACCGGATTCCGGTGAAGTCTTTCACGAACTCGCTCGCGGGATTCGCGATGATCTCCGTCGGGCTGCCAACCTGCGCGATACGAGCGCCATCCTCGAGGATGACGACCTGGTCGCCGAGCAGGAATGCCTCATCGATGTCGTGAGTGACGAATACCACCGTCTTGTCGAGATCGCGCTGGAGACGAATCATCTCTTGCTGCAGCTCGGCCCGAACGATGGGGTCAACTGCACCGAACGGTTCATCCATGAGCAAAATGTTCGGGTTGGCGGCGAGTCCTCTCGCAACCCCGACTCGCTGCTGTTGCCCACCCGACAACTGGCTCGGATAGCGGTGGGCGAGCTCCCGGTCGAGTCCGACAGTGTCGAGAAGGTCGAGAGCCTGCGCTCGTGCAGTCTTCTTCGGGACGCCGTTGAGCACGGGCACTGTCGCAACATTATCGATGACGGTGAAGTGCGGGAGCAGCCCCGAGTTCTGCATAACGTAACCGATGCTCCGTCGCAGGTGTACGGGATCTTTGGTGAGGACGCTATCCCCATCAATCTCAATGGTCCCCGACGTCGGGTCGACCATTCGATTAATCATTCGTAGCAGCGTGGTCTTGCCGCTACCGGATGACCCCACGAGAACCGTCGTTTTGCGCGAGGGAATGACAAGGCTAAAGTCATCGACAGCCAGCGTGCCGTTGGGAAACTGCTTCGACACCGAACGGAACTCGATCATCTGCTTCCTCGGCTCGCTTCCCGTGCACGATCACAAATAGTTCGTGCAGTCCTGACTAAGCAACACTATTTGTGGCCTCAGCCATTCCCGATTGGGCACAACAGACTCACTGGGTACACTCAGGTTGCTCGCGTCACCGGAGAATTAGCGCGCTACAGCGCCAAACTGCTCCGCGAGAAGTGTGTACGTCGCACCGTGAGCAAGGGCGATGAATGCTTTGTCGCCATGCGCGCCGCGAGCAAAAGCTCGAGCGGCGAGCACGTCAAAAAGTTCGACTGCTGCCTCAACTGCGGTGCGGGTCGAGTTGCTGTCGAGCACGCCGAAACGTTCGACGAGTCCATCGAGAATTCGATCAGCCACGATCGAGTTGAAGGTTCGCTCATTCGGGGCGGGACGCAAATCAATCACATCGCCGACGCGAAGCGATCGAAACCCTGGCTCGCGATCAAATGCCTCGAGAAGAACGCCGAACGCAGCGTCAACAGCGTCGCGCCACGTTGAGTGTCGCGAGTCGACCGCCGCATCGGTAACGCGAGTGAGTACGCGATCGAGGTTTCGCGCCCCGAGCGCCTGAAGCAGCGTAATTCGGTCGGGGAAGTAGCGGTATACGGTGCCAATCGATGCGCCGGCCCGTTCGGCGACCATGGCCGTGGTGAGCCGCTCAAAGCCGATCTCATCGACAACTGCGGCCGCAGCATCCAGCAGTGCGGTGAGCCGTGCGGTGCTTCGAGCCTGCACCGGCGAGTTTCTCAGCGGCACGAGAGCTTCGGGCAGGAACTCCATTGTGTCTTGGCCAGCCACGACAATCTCCTTAGCTTTCCGAGCTACTTTACGCCCCTAGCTGGGCGCGTGTCGGTGAACCGAGGGAGAATGTTGATATGTGCGGAAGGTTTGTTGTGGCGGGTGCGGCAAGCGATCTGGTAGCGCTGTTCGACATCGATCTTCCGGCGGATGACCTCCCCGGGCCATCGTGGAACGTCGCGCCGACCGACCCCGTAGCGATCGTGCTCGACTCAATTCCGAAGACGGCAGACGACGATGTTCCAGTTCGGCGTCTCGAATCAGCGCGCTGGGGTCTTGTGCCCAGTTGGGCGAAGGAATTGTCGAGCGGACCCCCTGCCTTCAACGCTCGAATCGAAACGGTGATGGAGAAACGCGCCTTTAGCGCGGCAGTAGCAAAGCGTCGAGCGGTGATACCAGCTACCGGCTACTACGAGTGGCACACTGTCGACGGCGTCAAAACGCCCTACTTCATCCACCTTCCCGACAACCGACTGCTGGCTTTCGCGGGCCTCTACGAGTGGTGGCGCAATCCTCAGGCAGCCGAGGACTCCCCCGACCGTTGGGTGCTCTCAACCACGATCATGACGAGACAGGCGACGGGCGCCCTAGCCGAAATTCACGACCGCATGCCGGTCTTCCTCCAGCCTGAGCTTCTCGGCGAGTGGCTCGACCCCCACGAGCACGATGCCCTCGAGCTCGTCGAAGCGGTGTCGATAGGCGCGATGGAGCTAGCCGACGAAGCGAACCTCTACGAAGTCGGGCGGGCGGTCGGAAATGTTCGCAACAACTCCGCAGACCTCATTGAACCGGTAGGGGCCGGGCCTGAGCAGGGATAGCTGACAGACTGGGCACATGGCACCGCCCGGTACATCCGCAACTCCCACGGGCGGCGCGGAGCAGATTCTGCATCGGGCTGCTCGTATCGAGGACACGTTCCACCGCTGGCGTGAACGGCGCGGTCGTCGACGTGGGCTGGTCACCACGATCATCCCCTACGCCGGATACGGGGCCCCTGG
The DNA here is from genome assembly GCA_031413035.1 of Leifsonia sp. Lineage (GTDB taxonomy): Bacteria > Actinomycetota > Actinomycetes > Actinomycetales > Microbacteriaceae > Rhodoglobus. The sequence goes on from JANOED010000287.1 coordinate 10,201, forward strand.
TTGGGCGCGAGTGTTGTGCAGGGTGGTACTGACCCGCGGAGGGGCAGCGCCCAAGCAGCGCGCAGCGAAGGTTCGCGGGTGGCGGAGCTTTTTCAGCATTCCCGTCGACGACATCGAGGTCACGATCACGATCGGAACAACCGAGCACATCGTGCAACCGGCCCGCGGTGGGGTTGTTGATGTGCGAGTCGCCGTTGATCTCACTACCGGCTGGCAAAAGGTCAGCATGCAGACTCACGACAGCGAGCCGGTGAACTCTAAGGTCTTCATCGTTGACCCTGATGCAGCTTTCGGCATCATCTCTGACGTGGATGACACGGTTATGGTCACGGCGCTGCCCCGCCCCTTCCTTGCCGCCTGGAACACCTTCGTGCTTGACGAACACGCGCGCATTCCGGTGGCCGGGATGGCGGTGCTGTACGAGCGACTCACCCGGGCCAACCCCGGCGCGCCGGTGCTGTATCTGTCGACCGGCGCGTGGAATGTTGCGCCGACGTTATCGCGGTTTCTCGCCCGAAATCTCTACCCGGAGGGCCCCCTGCTGCTGACCGACTGGGGACCAACCCACGACCGTTGGTTTCGTAGTGGGCGCGAGCATAAGCAGGCCAGTCTCGAGCGGATCGCACGCGAGTTTCCGGGAATGCGGTGGCTGCTCATCGGCGACGATGGCCAACACGACGAGGCCATCTACGGGCAGTTCGCTGCGACGCACCCCGACAATGTCGCTGCAATCGCGATCAGGCAGTTGTCGACACGAGAGGCGGTACTGGCCGGCGGTCGCAGTAAGGCAAGCGAACCTGACTCGATCTCTGAGGTGCGCTGGTTCTTCGCGCCTGACGGCGCCGGGCTCGCGAAGCAACTCGCGGCGGCTGCGCTGCTCACTTAGTGGTGGCGAGGTGGGTGGTGAAGAAGTCGTCGATTCGTAACCAAGCGTCCGCGGCGGCCTCGGGGTTCGGACCGAAGTTCAGCACCCGCACGAGTGGCCGAATCCAGATCGGACCGCTGCGTCGCTCGTTCATGAAGACCTGCCCGGCGTCGGGTTATTCCTTCACGTCGTGGGGGTTGCCCTTGACCGCGAGCGACAGCTCGAGCGCCTCCGCCGCACCCTTCAG
>JANOED010000288.1:0-2029 GCA_031413035.1 Leifsonia sp.
CCTCGCCGTGGGCGCGCGCATCGTGCGCGACGATGGCGGCGCGATCAGCTTTCGGCACGCGTTCATCCGTGGCCTGACGGGTGTGATGGAGCTGTTCCTCACTCTCGGCGCACTCGCGGGCGTCGTCGGTCTGCTGAACGCGCGCGCGAAACGCCTCGGCGACCTCGTCGCTGGAACCTACAGCCAGTACGAGCGGGTCTCCCCCGTCGTCACTCCGATGTTCGGGGTGCCCGAGATGCTCGCCGAGTGGGCACAGACCGCCGATGTTGCCAAACTTCCCGACCCGCTGGCCCGCCGGGTCGCGCAGTTTCTGCGAGCGGCCCCCGGACTCACCCCGGCCACTCGCGACCGGCTCGCTCGCTCGCTCGCTAACGAGGTCGCTGTGTTTGTGTCGCCGGTTCCGGATGCCCCGGCCGAACTGTTTCTCGCCGCAGCCTCTGCACTGCGGCGCGACCGTGAGTTCGCGGCGCACCAGCTCGAGCAGCAGCACCTAGCTAACCTCGCGCCGGTGCTCACCGGGATGCCGCGGGGGTTCCCCGATAGGGGTTAGTTCACGCTAGTCGTGCCTTTAGTACCGGTAGTGGTCGACCTTGTACGGGCCCTCAACAGGCACGCCGATGTAGGCAGCCTGACGCGGCGTCAACTCCGTGAGCACGACGCCGAGCGCGTCGAGGTGCAGGCGGGCGACCTTCTCGTCAAGGTGCTTCGGCAGCACGTAGACCTGCCGCTCGTACTTGCCGTCGCCGTTGTTTGCCCACAGTTCGATCTGGGCCAGCACCTGGTTGGCGAACGAGTTGCTCATCACGAATGACGGGTGACCTGTCGCGTTGCCGAGGTTCATCAGGCGCCCCTCGCTAAGCACGAGCACGCTGCGGCCCGACGGCATCCGCCACTCGTGCACCTGAGGCTTGATCTCGACCTTCTCCGTGCCGGGAAGCGACTCAAGACCGGCCATGTCGATCTCGTTGTCGAAGTGCCCGACGTTGGCGACGATCGCGAGGTGCTTCATCCCGAGCAGGTGGTCGACGGTGATGACGTTCTCGTTGCCGGTGCTGGAGACGAAGATGTCGGCCTCGGCGAGCGCGGCCTCGAGCGTGGTGACCTGGTAGCCGTCCATTGCGGCCTGCAGCGCGCAGATTGGGTCGATCTCGCTGATGATGACGCGAGCACCCTGGCCGCGCAACGCTTCTGCGCAGCCCTTGCCGACATCCCCGTAACCGGCGACGAAGGCGACCTTGCCGCCGATGAGAACGTCGGTGGCGCGGTTGAGGCCGTCCGGCAGCGAGTGACGGATTCCGTACTTGTTGTCGAACTTGCTCTTGGTGACGGAGTCGTTCACGTTGATGGCCGGGAACAGCAGGTCTCCGGTCTTGGCGAACTCGTACAGACGGTGAACGCCGGTCGTGGTTTCCTCAGTGACGCCCTTGATCTCGGCGGCAATCTGAGTCCAGCGGTCGGGGCTTGAGGCGAGCAAGCGGCGGAGGGTGTCGAGGATCACGCCCCACTCGTGGCTCGCGCCCGCTTCGGTGGCGGGGACGGCACCGGCGAGTTCGTACTCGCGGCCCTTGTGCACGAGCAGCGTGGCATCCCCGCCGTCGTCAAGAATCATGTTGGGGCCGACGACGCCCGCGCCATACAGCGCCGGGTCAGACCAGTCGAAGATCTGCTCGGTGCACCACCAGTACTCCTCGAGGGTCTCGCCCTTCCAGGCGAAGACGGGTACGCCGGCGGGGGCGTCGGGGGTGCCGGTCGGGCCGACGGCGATGGCGGCGGCCGCGTCATCCTGTGTGGAGAAGATGTTGCAGCTGGCCCAGCGCACCTGAGCACCGAGCGCGGTGAGCGTCTCGATGAGTACGGCCGTCTGGATGGTCATGTGCAGCGAGCCGGCGATGCGGGCGCCGGTGAGCGGCTTGGATGCGCCGAACTCCCCGCGCAGGGCCATCAGCCCGGGCATCTCGTTCTCGGCGAGGCGAATCTGGTGGCGGCCCGCCTCGGCGAGCGAAAGGTCGGCTACCTTGAACGGCAGGGC
>JANOED010000289.1:0-2307 GCA_031413035.1 Leifsonia sp.
TCTTCCATGTTTACTCCGACCTCCCCGATGTCGGTCAGCAGCCGCGCGAGTTGCCCGGGCCGGTCATCGACCATGATCACCAGCTGGCTGAACTGCTTCGACTGCCCGTGCTTGCCCGGAATACGAGCGACCCCAGCATTGCCCCCGGCCAGCACTTCGGCGACCGCGCGTCGCGCACCAGGCACCTCGGGCTTCTCCAGCGCCGCGATCACCGAATCGAGGTCAGCCCTCAGCGCATTCAGGATGCTCGCCACCGGCGCCGCGTTCGCCCCCAGTATCTGCACCCAGAGTTCCGGGTCGCTCGAGGCGATCCTCGTGGTGTCGCGGAGCCCTTGACCCGCCAACCCGACCGCGGGGTCTGACGCGCCGACCAGTCGCGCTGCGAGCAGACTCGCGACCACCTGCGGCACGTGACTGATCAGGGCAACACTCGCATCGTGCTCCTCGGCGGTCATCGACACGGGAATCGCCCCCAGCTCGATGACGAGATCTTCGACGAGTCGACGTCGCTCCGCCGCGCCCGTCTCACCCGTGCCACTCTCCCCCGAGCCAGTCTCCCCCGCCCTAGGTCCCCCCGCGCCAGTCCCGACCGCGCCACCGGTGATGACCCACGGCCGCCCGATGAACAGGTCGGCTCGCGCTGAGATTGCCCCCCCACGCTCGCGGCCCGCGAGGGGGTGGCCGCCGACGTAGCGGCCGAGGTCGGCGCCGGCGCGAGTGAGCTCGGCGAGGATTCCCGACTTGACGCTGGCGACATCCGTGATGGTGGCGTCGGGCCACGCGGCCAGTTCGGCGACCAGAACATCGGCCGTGGCATCCGGAGGCACGGCGACGACAACAAGCGACGGCGCATCACCCGCCGCGGGCGCACGGCCGGCCCCGTAGTCGATCGCGAGAGTCGCGCTGGCCCGGGATGCGTCGTGCAGGATCACATCGACCCCGCGCGACATGAGAGCGTGGCCGATACTTGCCCCGAGGAGTCCGGCGCCAACAATGCGAACCTGGCCGGTGATGCGACTCACCCTGCGACTCACTCTGCGGCTCCCTCGTCGTCGATACCGCCAGCGGCGGACCGCGAGATCGTCAGCAACTGGCCGAGTTCAACCTTAGTGAGGTCGCGGGTTCGCCCGACGGGCAGGGTGCCGAGATGCAACGGTCCGAACTGGCGGCGCACGAGCTCGAGAACGGGGTGACCGACGGCATCCATCATGCGTCGCACGATACGGTTGCGGCCCGAGTGCAGGGTCAGCTCGACGAGCGTCTCCGACCGGGATGCCCCGGCCAAACCCCTCGCCTTGTCAGCCTTGATCGGCCCATCGTCGAGCTCGATCCCGCGCAGGAGCTTCGCGATCGTCTGTGCGCTAACCACGCCAGACACCTTCGCGATATACGTCTTGGAGACTCCGAACGACGGGTGCGCGAGCACGTGCGCGAGCTCGCCGTCGTTGGTCAGAACGAGAAGGCCCGAGGTCGCGGCATCCAGTCGGCCGACGTTGAACAGCCGCTCGTCGTAGTCCCGGGTGAACTCACGGAGGTCAGGACGCCCGCTCTCGTCGGCCATCGAACTGACCACGCCAACCGGCTTGTTGAGCATGACGTAGCGCTTCGAGGTATCGGTCTGAATGGCGGTGCCGTCGACGGTGATGAGGTCGGTGGCCGTTACCCGGCGACCCGGCTCGGTCACGATCTCGCCATTGACGGTCACGCGACCCTGCGCAATCAGGTCTTCGGAGACGCGCCGCGACGCAACCCCGGATGCCGCCATCACCTTCTGGAGGCGCTCGCCCTCAGCGTTCACGCCGGCGGCCGCTGCGGCCGCTCCGGCCGGGTCGGCCAACCCACCATCACCGGAACTCATCGAACCCCTCGGCCCCATCGTCGAGCAGGGGCGAGATCTTCGGCAACTCGTCGATCGAGTTGATGCCGAGCTGGGTCATGAGCAGGTCGGTCGTCTCGTAGTGAATCGCACCGGTCTCACTGTCGGTGAACGCCTCGGTGATGAGGCCGCGACCGAGCAGCGTGCGCACGACCGAGTCGACGTTCACGGCGCGAATGGACGCGATCGCCCCGCGACTGATCGGCTGCTTGTAGGCAATCACCGCAAGGGTCTCGAGCGCGGCCTGACTCAGCCGGGTTGGGTTCTGTGTGAGCACGAAGTCACGCACGACGTCGTCGTGTTCCGGCCTAACGTAGATGCGCCAGCCACCACCTACTTCGCGCAGTTCAAAGCCGCGACGGATGCCGCCATCAACCCCATCGAAGTCGGCAACAAGCCGCTCGATCGACTGTCGCACAGCTGGGACCGGC